>JAFPED010000121.1 GCA_017423565.1 Prevotella sp.
CAGGTTGATCACATTGAAGCCCATCTCACCGAGTGAAGCAGCTGCAGAAGCACCAGCCAAACCAGTACCAACCACGATAACATCCAACTTCAGCTTGTTCTTGGGGTTAACCAGTCGCTGATGAGCCTTATATTCCTTCCATTTCTCAGGTACTGGACCTGCGGGAATCTTAGAATCTAATACTTTTGCCATAATCTTTTTCTAATTAAAGGTGGATAATTAGCAGCTACCGCTACAGAGCGAAGGAGCGCAACCGAATGCGAAAGCCAGCACAACGATCAGGAAGCAGAGCATGAGCAGGGTTACATAGATCATACCGATGCACTGCCAGCGCTTCAGCCAAATCTTGCCGCTAACGCCAAGCGTCTGCATAGCTGACCAGAAACCATGAGTGAGATGGAACCAGATGGCTACGAGCCAAATGATGTAAATCACTACGAATACAGGATTAGAGAATGTCTCCTTGATCCATCCGAAACCATCGGTCGGGCTGATGGCTGGCATAGCGCCGATGAGCTCTGCGAACATCATGTTGTACCAGAAGTTCCAGAGGTGAATCAGCAGACCAATGCAGATGATGATACCCAGAACGAGCATGTTCTTAGATGCCCACTCTACCTTCCCTGCATTAACCTCCGTAGCAACCTCGTAACGATTGTCACCACGAGCCGTACGGTTCTGCGCTGTCAGAATGAACGCGTAGACAATGTGAATCACTGCCAAGGCAGCCAGACCGAGTGTTGCTACTACAGCATACCAGTTGGCACCCAGGAATTCGCAAATCATGTTGTAACCATCCTCAGAGAAAAGCGCTACCATGTTCATGCAACCATGAAAGGTCAGGAACAGAATCAGCGCAATACCCGTTACAGACATTACAACTTTTCTACCAATTGATGAATTGATTAACCACATAAGTTGTTGAATTTAAGTTATTTAATAAATATTGCGTACTCACTATTTAGGATTCGAGGATTGCTTTAGAGTGCAAAGTTAATAAAAAATAATGATAAAACAAACCTTTTTGAGATAAAAATTCAACTTTATCTCATTTTTTTTTCTTACTTTTGCGGAAAATTATCAAAAGAGAATGAAATTCAACTATGATGTTCTGGTCATCGGAGGTGGTCATGCGGGGTGCGAAGCAGCCTGCGCCAGTGCCAATATGGGTGCCAAAACCTGCCTCGTGACGATGGACATGAACAAGATTGCGCAGATGTCGTGCAATCCTGCCGTCGGTGGTATCGCCAAGGGGCAGATTGTGCGCGAGATTGATGCCCTCGGCGGCCAGATGGGACTGGTGACTGACGCCACTTCGATACAGTTCCGTATGCTGAACGTTGGTAAAGGTCCGGCTATGTGGAGTCCTCGGGCCCAATGCGACAGAGGGAAATTTATTTGGGAGTGGCGCAGACATCTGGATGAGACAGAGAATTTGGATATCTGGCAAGACCAGGCAGACGAACTCTTGGTAGAAGATTCGACAGATGCTGGTTCTGGCAATTCAGTCGTTAGTGCCATCGGCGTGCGCACCATTTGGGGAGCTGAGCTCTATGCCAAATGCGTCGTCGTCACTGCGGGCACTTTCCTGAACGGACTGATGCATATCGGACGCAAGATGGTGCCAGGCGGACGAATTGCTGAACCTGCCGTAGCCCATTTCACTGAAAGCATCACTCGACATGGTGTCACCTCAGCACGAATGAAGACCGGAACTCCAGTACGTATCGACAAGCGTTCTGTTCATTTCGAGGAAATGGAGATTCAGCCAGGAGAGAGCAAACCCTATCAGTTCAGCTACATGAACAAAGCTGGTGCACTGAAACAACTGCCCTGTTGGACAGTCAACACGAATGCTGAAGTTCATGAGGTGCTTCGAAGCGGACTAGCAGACTCCCCGCTCTACAATGGACAGATACAATCCATAGGTCCTCGATATTGTCCGTCGATAGAAACCA
>JAFPED010000122.1 GCA_017423565.1 Prevotella sp.
AAAAAACAGGTGCACCCGTTAAGGTCATCAGGTGCACCCGTTTGGGTAAATAGGTGCACCTGTTTTGGAGGCTCATTCGTCGCATCTCGTGACACACTTGTTTGCAAAAACTTGCATGTGTGAAAAATAATCTTTATCTTTGCAGTCAGTTTTAGGTTAATAGGTAGTATGAAGGAGAAACTGACTATAGTGAAAGTAGGTGGGGCTGTTGTTGAGGACGCAGAACAACTTACCCGTTTGTTAAAGGATTTTAGTGCCATTGAAGGTCGTAAGTTGCTGGTACATGGCGGTGGACGACGTGCTACAAAGGTTGCTGAGCGGCTTGGTATTGAGACGAAGATGATTGACGGCAGGCGTATTACTGACGAGGCTATGCTTGAAGTGGTGACGATGGTTTATGGTGGACTGGTCAACAAACAAGTGGTAGCCCGTTTGCAGGCATGTGGTGTGAACGCTCTTGGTCTGACGGGTGCAGATGCCGACGTGGTACGTTCACATAAACGTCCGTTGAAGAACGGCATTGACTATGGTTACGTTGGTGATGTAGATTGTGCTGACGGTGATACGCTTTGTGGTCTGATAGAGCAGGGCATCGTGCCTGTTATGGCTCCGTTGACACATGATGGTAAGGGTAATATCCTCAATACGAATGCAGACACCATGGCTTCGGAGACGGCAAAGGCACTGGCAGGGCATTACGATGTGACGCTTATCTTCTCGTTCGAGAAACCTGGTGTGTTACGCCATCCCGATGATGACACATCGCTGATACCTGTTATTACGCGTGAAGACTTTGAACGTTACAAGGCTGATGGTACCATTAGCGGTGGCATGCTGCCGAAGCTTGAGAATGCGCTGTCGGCTGTCGATGCTGGTGTGTCACGAGTTATCATCACTTTAGCCTCGGCCATTGACGGTCAGCATGGCACGGTTATTTGTTAAGAATTGAGAGTTGAGGTTTTATGACAAGGAGTTTCCAAACAGACGTTTTGCCACTGAAGAATGTACTCTTCAGGTTAGCACTCCGCATTACGATGAATCGTGCGGATGCGGAAGACGTGGTTCAGGAAACAATGATCAGGGTATGGAACCGTAGGGACGAGTGGGAGCAGATAGAGTCGATGGAGGCTTTCTGCCTGACGATATGCCGCAATCTCTCGCTGGACAAGCTTCGCCGCATGGACAATCATGCCGAGACACTGTCTGCCAGCCATGATCCACAAGACAATAGCTACGGTGCTAACCCAGAGGAACAGATTGTTCAGCGTGACAGGCTCATGATGGTAAGACGGCTCATTGAACAGTTGCCGGAGAAACAACGTAGTTGTGTGCAGCTTCGTGACATTGAGGGTAAGAGTTATAAAGACATTGCCACGATTATGAACATCAGCGAGGAACAGGTAAAGGTCAATATCTTCAGGGCCCGTCAAACCATCAAGGAACAATTCCAGAAAATAAGATAAAAAATTTTCGGTTTTTGTGTAACTTTTTATTTTTCCAAACGTCATTCATTTAGATAACCCTAAAAAACGGCTATGGATTACAAGTACATCGAACAGCTCTTGGAGCGTTATTTCGCAGCAGAGACGACACTTGAAGAAGAGGACATCCTGCGTGCGTTCTTCAGCCAGAAGGACATTCCTGCCGGCATGGAGAAATACCGTGACCTGTTCACCTTCCAGCTCACAGAGCGTAACGAAGGTATGCTGGGCGATGACTTTGATGCTCGCATGCTGGATCTGATAAAGGAGACGGCACACGACGGCAAGCATGCACCCACGGTGGTTAAGGCACGTGTGATAACGCTGAATCAGCGTCTGATGCCACTCTTCAAGTCTGCTGCTGTGATAGCCATTTTCCTGACGTTGGGTAATGCTGCGCAAAAGCCTTGGGATGCCAGTTGGAACGACTCTCCTGCCGGCTACGCAGAAAGATTCAAGCAGCAGGTTGACTCTATAATGGTTACCCCCATACAGGCAGAGAACATCAGCGACATGCCTGTTGACAGCACAAAAGCCAATGAGGTGATACCTAAGGACTGACGTCCCCAAAACAATAGAACATTTCTATGCTTTCTCTATAAATAATCATGT
>JAFPED010000123.1 GCA_017423565.1 Prevotella sp.
GAAATCAATTAAATCTATCACTATGAAAAGAATTACCCTTGCCTTAATGGCTTTGCTGGCGCTCTCTTTCTCACTGAAGGCCCAGCAGTATGTATCAACTGAACCTGCCAACAGGAACGTCATCCTTGAAGAGTTCACTGGCCGTGGTTGTGGCTATTGCACCGACGGTCACAGAATTGCAAATGAACTTATGGCCAACAATCCTGGTAGACTATGGGCTATCAACATCCATGCGGGCGGTTATGCTCAAACCTCCTATCCCAACATGATTACCCAAGACGGTAACACCATCCACGGTGGTTTCCAAATCTCTGGTTATCCTACGGGTGTAGTCAACCGCACTACGGCTGCTGGTCAAAGCAGAAGCGCTTGGGCTGGTATTGCCAGCCAACAGATGAATCAGGCTTCGGAATGCAATGTTGCTGGTATGGCCATTGTTAATCCTCAGACCCGTTTGGCTACCATTACGGTTGAAGTGTATTACACTGGTAATAGCACCGTCGATCAGAACTTCTTGACCGTGGCTATGTTGCAAGACAGCATCTTGGGCTCACAGGCCGACTATGGTAACTACAATCCGACGCAATGGCTCAACGGCCAATATGTCCATATGCACATCCTCCGCGATGTCATCAGCGAAAGCGCATGGGGCGATCCTATCAGCCCCACCACACAGGGCACTTTGATTACTCGCACCTATGAGTATGAAATCCCTGAAGTTATCGGTAGTCCCAATGGCGTGGATGTCGATATTGACAATATCTTCTTCCTCGCTTGGGTCTCAGAGCGTCAACAAGGCAATGCTTATCGTCCTATCCTGACGGGTTGCCATCTTGATATGGTTCAAGGTTCCGACGAGCCGATCTACCCGATGATTAGAAGCGTCAGTCAGGTGGGTGGTGCCACTTGCACGCACACCAAGATTGTGGATGTGAATGTCCAGAACGGTGGTACAGATGTTCTTACTTCCTTGACCATCAATGCAGAAGTGGAAGGCGAAACCTACACAATCAACTGGGAAGGCAACCTCGCCCAGTATGAAATTGAGAAATTGGAAATCCCTGTTGAGGTTTCTTTCGGTACACATCCCATCAATGTTGAGATTACTGAGGCTAACGGACAACCCTATAGTACTCAAGTTACGAGTAGCGTGAATTGCTTGGAATGGCAGAGTGTGGAAATTGAAGGCGAAGAGGAAGAACTGAAGCTTGAACTTATGCAAGACAAGTTCGGCAACCACATCACTTGGGAATTCACAACTCCTGATGGTACGGTTCTGGCTTCTGGTGGCCCTTACACGATGCTTGCCAGCGGTACAGGTACGCAGCTTCACATTGAGCATGCCACCGTTCCTGCCAATGAATGCGTTAAGTTTACTATCTACGACCAGATGGAAAATGGCATCTGCTGCTCCTTCGGTCATGGTTACTACATTGTGAAGGATAGTCAAGGCAATGTGCTCTTCGGTGATGAAGACGATGGTGAGTTTGGTGCCGAGGCTACACACCTGATTTCTGTTGAAGGTGCTGTACAAGTGGATATCACTGAGACGGAAGTCGCTAACGTGGACTACAACCATGCTGACTTTATGGCTCACATGACTTGCAGTACCTATCCCGATGAGGTGGGCTTCTCTTGCCGTAAGGTGACTAGCTCCGAGCCGATGATTATCAATGGAGTTTACAATGAGTTCCAGAATATCCTTGGCTTTACCGATGATCTTGAGATGTCAAGCATCTACATGGTGAAGGCTTATGCCGTCGTCAATGGCCAGACCTACTATGGTCCTGAGACTACCTTCCAGAC
>JAFPED010000124.1 GCA_017423565.1 Prevotella sp.
TGATTGCTTTAACGGGTGCACCTGTTTAGTTACTTATAAAGGTAGCGTTTGATGCTCTTCTTTGGAGTCTTCTCGAATTCTGTTGTGCGGATTTCAATGGATGTGAGCTTGGCATAGGCTGGAAGGAGCTGATTGAGCTGAGTCCGGTTCTGCTCCATGACGCCTTTAATGTCTTCTTCGGTGAATCCCATCTTCTTCGCTTCGTCATAGTCAGGATAGACTATTGCAACAAGTTTCTCATCTCGCTGTACAACAACACTTTCAACAACGAGTGCCATGGAGTTGACCTTGTCCTCAATCTCCTCAGGATAGATGTTCTGTCCGTTTGAGCCCAGGAGCATGTTCTTGGAACGTCCCTTGATGAAGACATTTCCGTTTTCGTCCATGGTTCCCAAATCGCCAGTGTGGTACCATCCTTCGCTGTCGAGTGCTTGTCGGGTGGCTTCCTCGTTCTTGTAGTATCCGAGCATGACGTTGAGTCCTCGTGTGAGTATTTCGCCTGGTATGGTCTTTGGGTTGGGCGAGTCGATTTTCACTTCCATATGTAGTGCTGCTCTTCCGCATGATCCAGGTGCGAAGGTATGCCAGTCGCTATAGCAGATAATGGGTGCGCACTCTGTGGCTCCGTAACCTACGGTATAAGGGAAGTTGATGCGTTTGAGGAACTGTTCTACTTCCTGATTGAAAGCTGCGCCTCCGATGATGACCTCGTAGAACTTTCCTCCGAAAGCATTGACCACTTGTTCGCATATCTTCTCATAGACCTTAAGGTTGATGACGGGCATCTGCATGAGTAGTCGCATGCGGTTGTTCTGTATATGTGGAAATACTTTCTTACGTATGATTTTCTCGATGACCAGTGGTACAGCGATGATGATAATGGGCTTGATATTTGCAAATGCCTCGGCGATGATGGCTGGTGAGGGTATGCGACTGAGGTAATAGACGTGGCATCCGTAAAGAAACTCGAAAATGAATTCGAAGGCCATTCCGTACATGTGGGCCATGGGGAGAATGGAGATGACACGGTCACCGGTTTTAATTTTCTTTCCCAGCACGTTAATGGCGAAGTCGTAGTTTGACCAAAGGGCGCGATAAGGTATCATGACACCTTTGGAGAATCCTGTCGTTCCGCTGGTGTAGTTGATGAGTGCCAGCTCGTCGGGCGACTGGTCGATGTAATAGTTGATGTGTTCTTTTCTGAAGAACTTAGGATACCTCTTTCCGAACATCTCATTGAGGTGTTCGCGTGCATAAGTTAGTTTTTCCGACCTTGACACAAATAGTGAGTAGTCAGGATTATTGATGATACCTTCGAGATGTGGCATCTCGTCAGGGTTGATGACTGTCACTACGTGGTCTCCGACGAAGAGCAACTTTGCCTCGGAGTGGTTAACGATGTTGTGGATTTGCTCTGCATTGAACTCGTGGAGTATGGGTACGGCGATGGCACCGTAGGTAAGTGTTGCGAGAAATGCCACTGCCCATTGTGATGAGTTACGTCCACAGAGTGCTATCTTGTCTCCTTTCTGCACACCGCTGTTCTCGAAGAGGATGTGCAGTTTTTCTATCTTACGTGCCACGTCGTGGTACTGCAAGGTTGCTCCTTTGTAGTCAGTCAGTGCGTCTGCGTCCCAATGGTCGATGATGCTCTGTTGAATAAGTTTGTTGAAACTTGGTATTTGTTCCATATGCTGATTTGTTTTATTATCTTTGAGATTTTTAGTTAGTTATTTCATTTATTACTTATATAAGTAGCGTTTGATGCTCTTCTTTGGAGTCTTCGCAAACTCCTCTTCGTGTAACTCGATGGCTGTAAGATGGCTGTAGGCAGGTAACTGTGCGTTCAGCTCCTTGCGGTTCTGTTCCATGATGTTGGTTAAATCGTCAGTGGTGAATGCCATAGCCTTGGCTTCGTCATAGTCAGGATGAACAAGTGCCACGAACTTGTCGTCACGCTGTACGACGATGCACTCGCTGACCATAGCCATGGAGTTCAGCTTGTCTTCAATCTCCTCAGGATAGACGTTCTGACCGTTAGCACTGAGCAACATGTTCTTGATGCGGCCACGTATGAAAACATGTCCACTGCTGTCCATGGTTGCCAAGTCGCCTGTATGGTACCATCCGTCGGCATCAAGTACCTGGCGGGTTGCTTCTTCGTTTTTGTAATATCCCAACATAACGTTGGTGCCGCGAGTTACAATCTCGCCTGGCTTGTTCTGTGGGTCGCTACTAAGAATCTTCACTTCCATGTGGTCAACAGGCGTGCCACAGGAGCCGGGTACAAAGTCATGATAGTCACTGAAGGTGATGAGGGGGGCACACTCGGTGGTGCCATAGCCTACAGTGATGGGGAAGTGGATGTTATAGAGGAAATGCTCAATTTCCTGGTTGAGTGCTGCTCCTCCAACAATAACCTCGTAGGCATTGCCTCCCATGGCCTGATAGACTTCGTTGCAGATGCGCTGTTTGACTTTCTTTGACACTACAGGCATTTGCAGCAACAGCTTGATGACGTTGCTTTGTATATGAGGGAATACTTTCTTGCGTATGATTTTCTCGATGATAAGCGGCACGGCAATGATGACAGCTGGCTTGACATCAGCGAAGGCTTGTGCAATGAGTGATGGTGACGGTAGTCGGTTGAGGAAGAACAAATGGCTTCCGAAACAGAAAGGGAAAATGAACTCAATGGCCATTCCGTACATGTGAGCCATGGGTAGGATGCTGAGTACGTCGCAGTTCTTCTGCAGATATATGCCCAGTTTGTTCAGGCAGAAATCAAGGTTGCCCCATAATGCTCGATAAGGAAGCATGACGCCTTTAGAGTGTCCTGTCGTTCCACTGGTGTAGTTGATGAGTGCCAGTTCCTCCGGCTCGTCCTTGTGCCAGTTGACATGTTGTTTTGCGAATACTCGTGGATATCTGGTGCAGAATAATTCATTAAGATGTTCGCGCGCGTAGGTAAGGGTCTCAGAACGTGACTCAACGAGAGAGAAGTCGGGTATATAGACGATTCCTTCGAGATGCGGCATCTCCTTGGGGGTGATTTGTGTGGCTACCACGTCGCCTACGAACAGCAGCTTTGACTCTGAGTGGTTAACGATGTTGTGGATTTGTTCTGCATTAAACTCATGGAGGATAGGTACTGCAACGGCACCATAGGTAAGTGTTGCGAGGAAGGTGACAGCCCAATGTGCTGAGTTACGTCCGCACATGGCGATTTTGTCGCCTTTTTTCACGCCAGAGTTTTCGAATAATATATGCAGCTTCTCAATCTTGCGTGCCACGTCGTGGTATTGCAAGGTGGCTCCCTTGTAGTCTGTCAGGGCATCAAGATTCCAGTTCTGAGTGACGCTGCGCTCAATATAGGAGTTGAAACTTTCAACAGTTTTCATTGCACAAATTCAAAATTTTTGTGCAAAGGTAATATCTTTATTGCACATTAGCAAATTTTTTGTGCAATATTTTATTCGTAGCGCATAGATTTTGCAGGACGGATGAAAGAAATGAGGTAACTGGGTGCTATAAGGACGAATAAACTGGTAAGTAGTGTAGCGATGTTAAGTGCCACTATTACAGGGATATTCAATTCCATAGGTGCCTCTTTTACGTAGTAGGTTGCTGGGTCAAGTGTAATAATGGAAAAATGTTGTTGTAGAAGCACAATGGCAATACCGATGACGTTTCCGAAGAGTAGTCCGCGTCCGATAATGAACGTTGCAAACCACAGGAAGGTGTGACGAATGGTCTTGTTGCGTGCTCCCAAAGCTTTGAGTATGCCAATCATCTGTGTTCGTTCGAGAATAATGATGAGTAGTCCAGAAATCATGGTAAAGCCTGCTACGCAAACCATAAGTACCAGGATAATCCATACGTTCAAGTCAAGGAGTTGCAGCCATGTGAATATTTGTGGATATGCCTCGTGGATGGTTTTTGACTCGATGGTTTCCAA
>JAFPED010000125.1 GCA_017423565.1 Prevotella sp.
AAACCAACATTCCAAAGAAGATGCATGCCAACAGATAAGGTAGCATGACGACGAGCAGTGACTGCCATGAAGCCTGGTGCGGGAAGCCAAAGATTCTTGGTACGACGAGCATGAGCCACGCACTGATAACGAGATAGATCATAAAGTAGCACAATGCTTTTCCAAGGACTATGGGAATGGTACGCTGGTAATGCGAATTATGAACAGGAATCAGACTTCCATGAGGATTCTCCTCACGAGCAGAGCCAGCGGAGAGTCCGATGCCCAGGACCAATGTCTGCTGCAGAATAAGCATCAGCACAGCCGGCAACAGACCAGAGCCATAACCACCCGCAGGATTATACATGGGCACATCAACCACGGTTATGGGATGCGCCGAGAGCTCCTCGTCGCGTGCAGTATAAAGCCCTGCCAGTTTGGTACGCATGTCAGAACCCATCTGCATGGTTACCACTTGTGCTGTCTGGAAGATTGCCTTATAAGTCAGCATGAGGCTCATGTCGCAATAGACGCTGATGACACCCTGCTGCAGGCGGTTGAGATTGGTTTCAAAGTCTGGTGAAATATGGTAAATGCCCTTGACGAGCTGTCGGCTAACGAGTGACTTTGCCTCGTCAATATCCTGAGCGTAATAGGCAATCTTCACATCCGGTGACGCATCGCACAAACGAATGAACTGCCGTGAGAGGCTGGAATGCGACATATCGACAACAACGACTGGCACTTCGTGAATCTGCTCGTTATTGTAGATCCAGGAATAGAGCAAAGGGTAACCAATAGGAGTAAGGAAGAAGAAGATGATAACCCCCTCGTCCTTGACCAATCGGATGATTTCTTCACGCCAGACGGTACATAGATCTTGCAAGTATTGGTATGCTTTACGGAATATAGACATAGTTGAGCATTGCATTTTTAATTTTTCCTACGACCATCCAAGGCAAGAGCATGAAAGCAGCGAGAGCAGCGAAGTGGAACCATGCGTCAATCAGTGGGAATCCGTTGAAGACGCATATCTGGTAAATCATATAGTAATGTCGGAGTGGGAAGAGCCAAGACAGCGACTGCAAAGGCGAATCCATTCCCATGATAGGGAAGGCCGATCCAGCCATAGAGAAGCTGAGTACCGCCCATAGAGAGCAAATACTCATTGACATACGTAGTGACGGGAACAGTCCGAAGGCAAAGATACCAAAACCCTGTGATGCCATAACTTGTAGCACCCCCAAAAGAACGAGCATCCACGGTCCACCAGGATAAGGGAAATCCAAGACTTTGAACACATAGAACTGATAGGCAAAGACAATGGCCAAGAAGATGAGCGTCTGAGGAATGAACTTGCCCAGAAGTGCAATAGTTATGCGGTTATCAGCCATGGCAAGCCACTCTTTGGAGGTACTGAACTTCAACTCTGTGCCAATGGAGTAAGCGGAGATGAGGAAGATGAACAGCATGATGATACCTGGCACCATTACTGTTGTCAGGTAGATATTATAGTTACTCCAAGGATTGGAAATCTGGTGCAGGTCAATCTTGATAGGCTGCAAGAGCGTCTGTATCTGCTGATTAGTGAATCCCTTAGCCTGCATGACAGCCTGTCCCATGGCAGCTGAGCCCAAAGTGCTAATGGTTTTCATGTCTTTCATGACCATTGAACCAGCAGCAATGGTAGTATATGTGTAATAATAGGAAATGGTTGGTTGCCGCTGTGCGAGCATGGCATCGGTGGTACCCTTAGGAATATAGAGGAAGCCATAGATCTCATTTCTTTGCATGGCTTTCCTTGCCTCATTAAAGCTGGCGTAACGACCAACGACGTGTGACATCTGGAATCCATCAAGATGGCGTTCCAGAGAACGTGTTGTAGAAGTATTGTCCAAGTCAACTATACCCACAGGCATATCAGTAGGCACACCTTCGCTCATCATTGAGGTAAAGAAGAATACCACCAAGATGGGAAAGGCCACCATCGCAAAGCCGTAGATAGGGTTTGTCCACAATATCCGCAGCTCCCGAATTGCTATGTGATATATCTGACTGAGATAATTCATTGTTTGATAATCAATGTCATACCAGGACGCAAGCCTTCGAGTTTCTCAACAGGGCGCGCCTTTACCTCGAAAGTCTTCAAGTCATACTCACCAGTAGCCTTTGTTGCTTTCCAAACGGCGAATGAACCCTGGTCTTTCATATAATAGACTTTCATCTGAATATCCTTATTGAAAGCAGGAACGAAAGCTGTAAACGTAGAGTCAATAGCCAGTCCGTTGAGCTGATCCTCGCGAACATTGAAAGTACCCCACATATCATTCATCAGCGAAATGGTCATGATGGGAGAACCTGTTCCGACCAGTTCGCCGACTTTCGGATAGATACTGCTGACTTCACCATCCATCTGTGCTATCTGTACCGTTTCGTTGATGTAAGAGTTCACCTCCTGTACGGCACCACGAGCACGGTTAACCTGAGCCTGTGCAGCCAGCTTATCCTCGCGTCGTGCACCATTGACAGCCATTTGATACTGACTCTTGGCAGCCATTGCCTGTGCCTCCATGGCCTTGAAGTTGGCATATACCTCGTCACGTTTCTGAGCACTTACCACCCCTTCGTCGAACAGACGTTGTATGCGCTGATACGACTTTTGTGCAATCTCCAGACCAGCATTAGCCTGTTGCATTACCTGATAAGCACCTTGTATCTGTTCCTGACGAGCTCCGTTCTGAGCTTTCAACTCTAAGGCAGCGGCAGCAGCCTCTGCACCCTGTGCCTGTTCCATCTTGGCACGAACCTCTGGGGCATCGAGAATGGCCAGTGTGTCGCCAGCCCTGACAAAGTCACCTTCCTTGACACGTATCTCAAGAATACGTCCTGGAACCTTACTGGACACACGATACTCGGAAACTTCTACCTGTCCCTGTATTAGCTCCGGATCACGTCCGAGTGCGAAGTACCCGATTGCTGCTACAATGATGACAACTGCAGCGAAGCCTAAAATGGCAAGCAAGATATTGTTATGTTGAGTTTTTGCTGACATCTTTTTTATAATTTAGTATTTAACGATTTACAATTTACTATTTTAATGAAGGGTTCCCAGTGCCTTTTGCAGGTGAACCTGACTGAGTTTGACATCAATTTCTGCATCTATCTTCTGCGACTGTGCCTGTAGCCAAGCAGTCTGAGCTTCCATGACGGTAGTGCTTCCTATGACACCTTCCTGGAATCCCAACGTAGCAACACGCAGGTTCTCATCAGCACGTTTGATGTTGGCACGTGCCATGTCCAGTTTCTTAAAGGCCTCATTCACACGGAACTGACTCTGGTTAATCTGTAGCTCTATTTTCTCACGAGCTTCAGTCATTTCAAGCGTAGCAATCGTCGTGGCACCCTTGGAGGCACGTACCTTATAGGCTACATCACCCCAGTTCCACAAAGGTATGCGAAGTAACACACCGACATTCCACATGCCACCGAACTTATGTTCAAAACCATTGAACGTATTAGGATTGCTGATGGAATAACCACCTACCAGTGCCACCTGAGGCAGATTGCCTGCCTTAAGCAGATTAGTAGCCTGGCGACTCAAATCGACGGTGTTTTGTAACATACGGATTTCAGGACGTAAGGCAGCAGCTTCTTCTACGTTGTACACAGGTGTGATGTCGGTAAAGGTCAGCTCTTCGTCATCTTCCTCGGCAAGAACGACGGTCTCATTGAGTGGCAACCCACAGAGCTGACAGAGGTACATCTTAGCCAGGGCAAGTCCATTATCGACCTGAGTAACCTGCATCTCCGCCTCGTTAACCTTCACGCTGACGCTCAGTCCGTCACTGCGTGTAGCCACACCTTCCTCTATCATTCTGTTCACATCGTTATCGAGTTTCTTGATCAGTTCCAGATATGCCTCTGCCAAACGTTTCTTGTGTTTGAGCGAGACAACGGTCCAGTAGGCCTGATCAATGGTGTAAAGCGTTGTCTGCACCGTAACGTCAGTGCTGTTCCGCATCATTTCCTCGTTGATGTCAGCCATTTTGTTCAGAGCGACAATACCACCACCCATAAAGATCGGCTGCATTAACATGACCGAACCAGCCCAAATATTTCTGCTGTCAGTACGGAAAGCATCTACAATACTCTGTCCAAGTCCGTCCAGATGGGAAGAAATACCTGCCAGCCTGGGGTGTAACAGTTGCATGATGCCGTCAGCAGAAAGTCCCATTTGCGACAATGCTTGCAGGGTGCCTTGCGGCAGGGAGCCCAGTGACTGACTTATTTCACTTCCAATTCGTTCGCCCATGTAGCCTCCCAGATTGTTTAATGCGGACTTCTGGTCATTGTTGAGGATAGACACTTCCTTGGTAGTATGTATGTATGCTCCCACAGCACTGACATGTGGCAAGTACTTTGTACGTGCAGACCGTCGTATGTTTGCGGCAACATCCTGTTTGACATTTGACACCTGCAATTGCTTGTTATTCATCAAAGCCAATGCCCGGCAGCTGTCCAGGTTGAGTATGCGCTGTGCGTTAACCGGCAAAGGTAACGCCAGAAGCCAGAGTGGCAACAGCCCGACACCTCGCTTCTTTACCCATTTCAGACTTTTCCAGATTGCAACCATTCTCTTTTGTTTTTTCAATTAAAACTAATTAAAAGTAAAACTGCGTGAGCCTATCATATTTCCGTCAGCAAAGATGCTGACCGTATAAGTTCCCGGACCAAGATATTCTGCCACGTTCCAATAGACAGTGACAGGAGTTTCCTCGCCTGTATATTCAATTGTCTTCTTGATGGAATACGTTATATTGCGATTTTCATAGGAGACAGTGCCTCCTCCGTCGAGAGTCTCACCTGTTGGTGTGGTAATACGTATATATAATGTACGAGAGCCATTAGATGCAGTGACATTACGAGCAATATTGAACGAGACGGAAATATTCTTACAGTCCTTTATTTTCTTGACAGTCTTTCCATTCTTCTTTAACAGGCTCATGTTAATGCCGGAAGCATCCAGTTGGGCAGCCATGGCCACACGCTCAGTCAGTTCCTCACGCTCACTGCTAAGACCTTCTATCTGACGAGTGGCCTCATCATATTCATTTTGAATACGTGTGTTCTCTGCCAAAAGGTTCTGATTCATACGGTTCAATGAGTCAATCTGCATGATATAATCGCGCAGCACAGCACGCACCGTAGCCAGTTCACGCTTCAGTCGGGCTATCTCTTTGGCATCGTCGCTCTTTACCCGTCGCAACTCTTCAAGCAGTTGCTGCGTGCGCAACTGCTCCTGTGTCAGCTGTGCAATGATGGAGTCATTGGTTATCTGCGTCTTCATCTCACTATACTGCTGAGCGAAGCGCTCGTACTCATTCTCCATTTCCTGTTTGTCGAGTGCCGCCAGTTCCTGCATAGCAATATTAGACTCTCTCTCCTGATAGAAGAAATAGCCCAATCCTACCAATCCTGCCAACAATATCAAGATAACGACAACAAGCGGTATCCAAACATATTTTTTCATTTCTGTTCTATTCTAAAAAACATTGCAAAGGTAGTTTTTTCCCTCGAAACCTACAAATAAAGTGGTTGTCAAAAGCCTATTTAATGTTTAAAATTAATACAATTAGGGAAATATTGAACATTTTTTAGTAAAATACCTCAGAGTATTTGGAAAAATAAAAAATATCTTGTATATTTGCAACATTAATTGCTAACCTTTCATACTTCCTAACAATGAACAAGCAGAGTTTCCTTTACAAAGCATACGACCTATACGCTGACGGTTTTCGCAACATGACGTTGGGCAAGACGTTATGGGCTATCATCATCATCAAGCTGTTCATTATGTTCGCCATACTGAAGGTCTTTTTCTTTCCCGACTTCCTCTCCACCCATGCTGAGGAGGGTGACGAAGCTGACTATGTGGCAACGGAGATGACAGAACGCATTGCAGAATAATACTAAACAAATAGTGCTTATGACAAACTTATTATTAAACATCGATGCAGGAACCATTGACTGGTCGAGAGCACAATTCGCCCTGACTGCCATTTACCACTGGCTGTTTGTGCCACTCACCTTAGGTTTAGCACTTATCATGGGTATCATGGAGACCATTTACTATCGTACCCGTGAACCCTTCTGGCGTGACATGTCAGTATTCTGGCAAAAACTCTTTGGTATCAATTTCGCCATGGGTGTGGCTACGGGCATCATACTGGAGTTTGAGTTTGGCACCAATTGGTCCAACTATTCTTGGTTCGTAGGCGACATCTTTGGTGCACCACTGGCCATTGAGGGCATCATTGCTTTCTTCATGGAATCAACGTTTGTTGCCGTCATGTACTTTGGATGGAAGAAGGTGTCGGCAGGGTTCCATCTGGCATCTACGTGGCTCACAGGTCTTGGTGCCACCTTCTCGGCATGGTGGATTCTGGTAGCAAATGCCTGGATGCAATGCCCTGTAGGCTGCGAGTTCAACCCTGATACAATGCGCAATGAGATGGTGTCGTTCTGGGAAGTAGCCCTCTCTCCTTTTGCCGTTGGCAAGTTCTGCCATACCGTAACGTCTGCATGGATTATCGGAGCAGTGTTCGTCGTAGCTGTCTCTTGTTGGTATCTGTGGAAACGTCGTGAGATACGTCTGGCGACTCAAAGCATCAGAATAGCCGCCATCGTAGGACTGGTGGCATCACTGGCAGCTGCTTTCACTGGTCACATCAGCGGCCAGCAGGTTGCCAAGGCACAACCCATGAAGCTGGCAGCCATGGAGGCACTTTACAATGGAGGAACAGCCCAGGGACTGACTGCCGTTGCATGGCTCAATCCTCTGGAGCAACCAGACTACACGAACGATAGTGAAGCACCGCTAAAGATAGACATGCCTTATGCACTGAGCATTATGGCAACCGACGATCCACATGGTTTCGTGCCAGGCATCAACGACTTGTTGAACGGCTACACTACCCCTGACGGACATGTCGAGCCATCTATCGACGAGAAAATAGTGCGTGGCAAACAGGCCATTACCGCACTCTCTGAATACCGTGAGGCAAAGAAGGCTGGAGCCAGTCAGGAGGTACTTGACGCTCAGCTGGCCATTCTCAAAGAGAACATGCCATATTTCGGATATGGTTATATTAAGAACAAGCATGACGTAGTACCCTCTGTCCCAGTGAATTTCTGGGCATTCCGCATCATGGTCGGCATGGGTATTGTCTTCATTGTCTTCTTTACGGTTATTATTCTGCTGACGTTCAAGATACCATACGTGTCGGTCATCACACGCAGGCTGTTGGCTACCGTAGGCATCTTGCCAGAGACAGAAACCGACAGTTATAACATTGCCAGACTGCCATCGTGGCATTACCTGTTGGCTATCGCACTCGTACCACTGGCTTACATTGCTTCTGAGAGCGGATGGCTGGTTGCAGAATTCGGACGCCAACCATGGACTATACAGGACATGATGCCCACGTGGGTTGCTGTCAGCGACCTTCACTCCAGTTCTGTCATGATTACTTTCTTCATCTTCCTTGTACTCTTCACTGTTCTGCTTGGTGTCGAAATCAACATCCTGCTGAAACAAATCAAGAAAGGTCCGGAATATGAAAGCGCTTCGCTAAATGATAAATGATGAATGACGAATGAAAAATGATACAACTATGACATACGAATTTCTGCAACACTATTGGTGGTTCATCGTTTCACTGTTGGGAGCATTGTTGGTTTTCCTGCTCTTTGTTCAGGGAGCTAATTCCTGCATGCGGTCGTTAGGATGGACAGAAGAGGGCAAACGACTGGTTATCAACTCCACAGGACGCAAATGGGAGTTCACGTTCACTACCCTTGTCACCTTTGGAGGTGCGTTCTTCGCCTCCTTCCCCTTGTTTTATAGCACATCGTTTGGCGGAGCCTATTGGCTTTGGATGCTTATCCTGCTGACATTTGTTCTTCAGGCTGTCAGCTACGAGTTCCAGAACAAACTGGGAAATTTCCTTGGGCCGCGAACCTTCCAGTTTTTCCTTGTCCTCAACGGGCTATTAGGTCCACTGCTCTTAGGAGGTGCAGTAGCTACATTCTTCGAGGGGTCTAATTTCCTGATTTCCAAGGACAATATGATTGATGCCAGTGCCATTACACCTATTATTAGCCGTTGGGCAAATGCATCGCACGGCTTAGACGCACTGCTCAACCCGTGGGTACTTGTTTTCGGACTGGCTGTTATGTTCTTGGCTCGTGTTCTTGGCATTCTCTATGTCATGAATAATGTGAACGACGAGGACATCCGCTCGCGAGGCTCCGTCCGACTGATAGGTGCTGCCATTCCATTCGTTATACTTTTTGTGACCTATCTCGTCCATTTGTTACTCAAGGATGGCTATGCTGTCGATGCCAATGGCCTCATCGTCATGGAATCAAACAAGTATCTGCATAACCTGCTCGACATGTGGTACATCCTCATCATATTGTTAGCTGGCATTGCCCTTGTACTGTTTGGAATAGGAAAAACCGTATGGTCGAAAGACTACAATGGAGGCATCTGGCCAGCTGGCATAGGGACGGTACTGACCGTGCTCTGCCTGTTGCTCATCGCCGGATGGAACCAAACGGCCTACTATCCTTCTACCGCTGACTTACAGTCATCGCTGACCATCGACAACAGCTGTTCAAGTGAGTTTACCCTACGTACCATGTTCTACGTGTCGTTCTTCGTGCCCTTTGTGCTGGCCTACATCGTCTATGCCTGGCGTGCCATCGACAAGAAGAAATTGGACAAAGAGGAGTTAGGTGACGACCATGCGTATTGAATGACCCATCTTATCCTACTGTCACCATTGCACAAACTACTGATTTTCAGCAAGTGATGTAGTGGTGACAGTTTATTTTGAAGAAAAAAAACATATAGGAAGATTGCTGTTCCAATTTTTATTCGTACTTTTGCAGGCGAAATGACAATACAAGAACTGAAACGACGCATCTCCGCATGGGTTCTGCTGGCAACGCTGATACCCATGTTGTTGCTGTCTGCACTGCACACTCACGAACGTGTGACACAAGACATCGACAACTGTACGGCATGCGTCAACCATCAGCCACACGAAGGTCATCTGACGGCATCAACCACCACACTGACCAATTGCGTGCTCTGTCAGTTCCTGTCACTCCATTATCTCGAGACTGCAACCACAACACTTATTGTAGCTGTCAGTTTCATAGTTTTGACGTGCTGCACGAACACGGTATCGTGTCCTACACGTCCTCACATTCTTCATGCATCACGTGCCCCACCCTTTTGTCTTTGAGAGTTTACAAGGAAGTTCAACTTACAAAGACAAAAGAAATGACACAAAAATACATTTTGCTGCCATTGCTCATGGTTTCTATGAGCATGGGAGCTCAAGACGTTGCCGATACGACTGACGTCTTTTTCCAGCATCTGGAACTTAACGAAGTAGTGGTAACCGGTCTGACAGGCGAGACGCGGCTGAGCCACTCACCCACACCCGTTACTGTTTTAACGGGTCGGACCATTCATTCTACAGCAGCTACCAATCTGATTGATGCCATTGCACTACAGCCAGGCGTGGCACAAATAACCACTGGAGGAGGTATCTCCAAGCCCGTCATTCGTGGCTTGGGCTACAACCGCATTGTCACTATCAGTGACGGTGTGCGCCAAGAGGATCAACAATGGGGCGATGAACATGGCATCGAGATAGATGCCGAAGCTGTCAGCTCTGTCGAGATACTAAAAGGTCCAGCATCGCTGATGTATGGCAGCGACGCCATGGCAGGCGTTTTACTTTTCCATCCGGCACGAATAGCCCCCATGGGTCAGTTGCGTGGCAGCATCAGCAGTGAGTACCAGACAAACAACGGTCTGTTTGGCTATTCGTTCAATCTGGGTGGCAACCACAATGGATTCGTATGGAATGCCCGTTGGAGTCAGAAACTGGCTCACGAATATAAAAACCATAGCGACGGCTATGTTCCTGGCACCCAGTTTCGTGAGCAGGCTCTTAATACCATGCTCGGACTAAATAAAAACTGGGGATACAGCCACTTGACGCTGGGTTATTTTCACCTGCAGCCTGGCATTACCGAAGAAGGCGCACTTGACCCTTTACATGAAGGCGAGCGTGACTATAGCTATGGGATAGGGATTCCTTTCCAGCACGTACACCATTATAAAGCCATTTGGGACAACTCGTTCTGGATGGGAGAGAACCGACTGAAGGCCACCATTGGCTACCAGCAGAACCAGCGTAAGGAATACGAAGAGTCGCCTGACGACTACAGCCTCTACTTCCGATTACACACGTTGACCTACGACGTCCGCTATCTGGTGGACAACCTGAATGGTTGGAAATTGGCAGCAGGCATAGGAGGCATGTGGCAACGCTCTCAGAACCTGGGCGAGGAAGTGCTGATTCCTGCCTATCGTCTATGGGACGTGGGAGCCTTCATCACTGCTGCCCACGACCTTGGTCCTGTCCACATAGAAGGAGGCTTGCGCTTCGACCGTCGCATGCTGCATAGTTATGCCTTGGCTGGTGAAGAGGAGGAACACGAAGCACATGAGCATGAACATGGACATGCACACCATGACTTCTTTATCGGCGATGAGCGATTCAGCGATTTCAGCCGTAACTTCAATGGACTGAGCGGCAGCATTGGTGCCGTCTGGCAGGCTACTCCACAACTGAACGTGCGTTTGAACATTGCACGTGGATTCCGTGCTCCCAACCTGAGCGAACTGGGTTCAAACGGTGTGCACCATGGTACAGAGCGTTACGAGTTGGGCAACCATGAGTTGAAAGCTGAGCACAGTCTGCAAGCAGACCTCGGTCTTGACTTCTCGTCAGAATATGTCTCTGCACAGTTAACGCTCTTTGCCAACCGCATCAGCAACTACATTTATGCCGTTCGTGACCTAAAAGCAGAGTATGAAGAAATGACGGAAGTAGATTACCGTCTCTATCGTTACATGCAGGGGGATGCCCGTCTGCTGGGCTTCGAAGCCATGGTCGATGTTCATCCCATCCATCAGTTACACTTCGAAAACACCTTTTCCTATGTCGATGCACAACAGTCAGACCAACCAGAAGAGACACGTTACTTGCCTATGACCCCTGCACCACGCTGGACGTCAGAGTTGAAGTATGAGTTTACCCACCATACAAACAACACCCACCACTCCACACTGAACTTCTGCAACTCATACGCTGCTGTACAAATGGAGTGTAACTTGGAACAAAACCATTATTACATGGCAGACAACACAGAGACGCGCACTCCAGCCTATGCACTGTGGAATTTTGCCGTTGGCACTGATTTGCACATTGGCAAGCACCATGTGGCGAGCATCTATCTCACCTTGCAGAATGCATTTAACCGCGTCTATCAAAACCACTTGTCACGACTGAAGTATCTGGCATATACCAGTGAAGACGGTCGTTTGGGCTATGCTAACATGGGACGTAACCTTAATCTGAAGATATCGTTCCCCCTAAACTTTTAGGATTATCATCAGGATAAGCACACACTTTAATTAGCTTTGAAGATTTTTTCCTTTTCATTTTTCCGAAAGACAAGAAGTTTTTGTACCTTTGCAGGTCGTATGATAGTATGTATAGCAGAAAAACCCAGCGTGGCACGAGACATTGCTCGCATCATTGGTGCCACAGCCTCACACGAAGGTTACATGGAAGGTAACGGTTACCAAGTGACATGGACCTTTGGACACCTGTGTACACTGAAGGAACCCGACGATTATACTCCCATGTGGCATACATGGGCACTGACCCAACTACCCATGATTCCCCAACGTTTTGGCATAAAACTCATCAACATACCCAACTACCAGAAGCAGTTTGGCATTATTGAGAAATTAATGCAGAAGGCTGACGGTATCATCAACTGTGGCGATGCCGGACAGGAGGGCGAGCTCATACAGCGATGGGTCATGCAGAAGGCTGGTGCCAAGTGTCCGGTCCGACGCCTATGGATATCGTCGATGACCGACGAGGCCATCCGTGAAGGTTTTGCACAGCTGAAAGAACAGGACGACTACCAACCCCTGTACATGGCGGGACTGTCGCGCGCTATTGGCGACTGGCTACTGGGCATGAATGCCACCCGTCTCTACACGCTGAAATATGGTCAGAAGAATCAGGTACTTTCCATTGGTCGTGTGCAAACCCCTACGCTGGCACTCATTGTCAACCGTCAGAAGGAAATAGACAACTTCAAGCCTGAGCCCTACTGGGTGCTGGCTACCGTCTATCGTGACACCACGTTTACTGCCACTAAGGGTAAGTTTACGAAGAAGGAAGAGGGTGAGGAAGCCTTTAAGACCATTGAAGGCAAGCCATTCACCGTGACCAAGGTAGAGAAAAAGGAGGGCAAGGAACAGCCACCACAACTCTACGACCTGACCAGTCTGCAGGTTGACTGTAACCGTAAGTTCGGTTTCTCTGCAGAAATGACGCTCAACCTCATACAGTCACTCTACGAACACAAGTTTACGACCTATCCTCGTGTGGACACCCAATACTTGAGTGACGACATCTATCCTAAGTGCCCGCAAATCATGAATGGCCTGTTCCAAACAAAGTTCAGCGGTGTGGCACCTTATGCAGACCTGATACGTCCTATTGGTGGTAAGCCACTGAAAAAGACCAAGCGTGTGTTCGACACGTCGAAAGTAACCGACCACCATGCCATCATTCCCACAGGTGTCATTCCACAGAACCTGAGCGATGCCGAACGTAAGGTGTTCGATCTGGTGGCACGTCGGTTCATTGGGGCTTTCCTACCCGACTGCAAGTTCTCCACAACCACCGTACTTGGCACTGTGGGCATCGACTCCCCCGATGCCATAGAGTTCAAGGTGACGGGCAAGGAGATATTGGATCCAGGATGGCGCATCGTCAGGGGGAAAAACCAAGAAGGCTCAGAGACATCAGAAGCATCAGATGGCACAGAAGGCACAGATAAAGAAGAGAAGACTCTCCCCACCTTCACCAAGGGTGAGAGCGGGCCTCATCAGCCTACACTGACAGAGAAGATGACCACCCCTCCACCCTACTACACCGAAGCCACATTGCTGCGTGCTATGGAGACAGCTGGAAAATTCGTGGAAGACGAAGAGTTGCGTGCAGCTATGAAAGAGAACGGCATTGGACGGCCTTCCAGCAGGGCTGGCATCATAGAGACACTC
>JAFPED010000126.1 GCA_017423565.1 Prevotella sp.
CCGCTCCTATCGAGCTGACGGGTGACTATGAGATTGTATCTTCTCTGTCAGCCATCAACGGCACCTCAACAACTGGTGCATTCAGTCTGGTTGGTACACCTAAGGTGACCGTCAAGAACTTCAACACCAACGAGGAGATTCCTGCAACTATTACGGCAACTGGCAACGTATTGACTCTGTCCCTCTCTAAGGCAATTGAAGATCACGCAGTTGTATACATTACAATACCTGCAGGTTCTATCGCTGATGTTTGGGGTAAGACCAACAGCAAGCCAGTTCATCTGACTTACTTCGTAGGTTACAACTCTTCGGACGAGGCTGCTCAGGATGCTAAGTTGTATCTGACCGACGGTATCGAGGGTATCATGGCCAGCGGTAATGGTGTGGATGTATTCAGCCTGTCTGGTGCTCAGGTGAAGAAGGGTGCTACTGCATCTGATCTGAAGAACTTGAAGGGTGTTTACATTGTAAACGGTAAGAAGGTTCTGTTGAAGTAATTTTCAGCAACTTTCACATAATTGGGGGTCCAAGGTCCAAGTGACTTTGGACCCCTTATGTGTTCTTCTTCTTCTCTCTATGCGGAGATTTAAGTTTTTTTAACCATAATATTTACTAAATTATCTTGTATGTTTTGTACCTTTGACCCCAAATAAAGACTATTGTATACTGAAAGAGAATTTAATTAACTTTAAATATTAACTTAATTAATTAACTTTATGGTATGAAAGGAACAACTCTTTCAATGAAGCGTCACTTACTTTCGGTAGTCACCACACTGGTGTTCCTACTGTTTGTTCAGAGCGCTTCGGCTATCAACTACACAGTGATAGCTGGTGACCGTAATGACGACTCGGGCGAAGGTTTAGCCAAATTGTTCGATGGTGATTACGGAACGAAGTGGGGTAATGGCTTCAGCCAAGGTAGCCCCCAGTATGTAATCTTCAAGGTAGATGCTGCTGTTGCTCCCGAATGGTACTGTCTGGTAACGGGTACGGACAATGCCGTTTGGACCGATCGCGGTTGGAAAACCTGGAGCATCTATGGTACAAATGCCGACATTGAAGGTATTGAAGACAATGCCGCAAAGCGCTTCTCAGAAGAATGGGTGCTTCTAGACAAGAAGGAGAATATCCTTCAGGATGTAATGCCCGACAAGAACAGTTTTGAGGTATTCTTCAGCATGAAGAAGCCTGCAGAGTCCTACATCTATTTCAAGATTGAGATAGAGGAGATGGTATCTGGAGGTGGTTACATGCAGATGAGCGAATTCTACTTTGGTGATGATGCTAAATTCAAGGACATTCGCAGTGCTCGTTATTCAGAGTATGAAAAGTTCTTGATTCCTGAGCATTTCACGAAGGCTCTGGGTACTGAATTCACGACCATCAGCAGGAAGCTTCGTTTGGCCAAGACCATTTTCGAAGTGTATGATTATTCCAATCAACTGGATGTTTTGAAAGATCAGATTGAATCTTCTGCAATTGCCTACGATGCTTATAAGAATGCTGTCGCTAGTGTGAAAGCTGCTGCAGACAACAACAATCTTACCGCTGAAGGTACTGCCAAGGTTCAGGATTATGTAGCCAATACTTATCCTGGGATTTTGGACAAGGGTGAGCTTGACGCAGAGGCTATCAAGGCTGAGACTGCTACTGTAAGTTCTTGGATTGAGCTTTATTCTAACAAGGACCTTACAGAAGGGGCTATCGAAGGTGTTACTTATGAGGCTCTGAGCGGTCGTGATGGTTTTGCTAATGAACAGTACACTGCTCTGGTAGATGGCAATGATGGCACGAAGTGGTGCTCTGCGAATGGTGACTATTTCATCGTTATCAAGGCTAGCGAAGCTATCGCTCCTTCTTTCTATCGTTTGTTCACTTCCAACGACACAGGTAACAATCCTGGCCGCAACTGGAAGACTTGGCAGATCTTTGGCGCCAACTTCGACAGCGACGAGGCTGCAACTCGTGAGGCTGAAGGTTGGACATTGCTCGATGACAAAAAGAATTCTGATGTGCTGCCCGCTAAGAGCAATACTGAAGTATTTGTTAACATGACTAACCCCTCTGAGACTCCTTATCAGTACTTCAAGATTGAGATCAAGGATCCCAATGGACTGATGCAGATGTCAGAGATTGCCTTCTTTAATCAGGCTAATTTCTATAAGAGCCGCAAGGAGAAGGTTGACGAATTCGAAGCTATTGACCTGAGCGCTCCTCTGCTTGAGTCTTTGGTTTCTGAGTTCCAGGCTACTCTTGAGGAGTTGCGTCATGTGGCTACTTTGACAGACCTTACCAACGTTGGCAACAAGTGTGCTGATTTGGCTAAGAAGATTAAGAATGCCAGCGATGCATACGCTAAGACTGGTATCGTCGTTGTTGACGGTAACACTGCTTGGGGTGACGGAGAGAATTGGACTAAGCTGGTGGATGGTGACCTGACTACCAAGTGGGGTGGTGGCCGTCCTGGTGATGGTTCATACGTTATCTTCAGAGTAGCAGAAGGTGCTGCTCCCTATTTCTACACATTGGTAACTGGTAACGATACGGGCAATAGCCCCGATCGCAACTGGGCAGACTGGACAATTTCAGCTGCTAACTTTACAAGCGATGCTGAGGCTACTCGCGATGCTGCTGGTTGGGTAGAGATTGCGAAAGAAGAGGGTATTGGTCAGGATCGCCTGCCTGGAGCTAACTTTGCAGAAGCTAACTTCGACTTCGCTTCTACTCCTGTAGCAGAGAAGTATACTTACTTCCTCGTAGAGGTTACCAAGTCTTACGACAATGGTGGTAATATCCAGATGACTGAGCTCATTTTCAAGAATGCTGAGGACTTCGCTGCCTTGAAGGCTGCTACTCTCAATGAGTTGAAGGCTAAATTGGCAGAGTTCGGTGCTGATCCTGAGAGCTTCATCGCTGGTAATCCTCAGGCTACTGCTGCTATAGCTGCTATCAACGACACAAAGACCGTTGCTGAACTGTTAGCTATAAAGGCTGCTGCCGATGATTTCTTGAAGACTCTTGATATTCCTGAGATGCAGGATGGTTATTATCAGATTGGTACTGCCGAAGAATTGGCATGGTTGGCTAATGCTGTAAACGTTTTGGGCTTTACAAAAGCTAAGGCTAAACTGACGGCTGACCTTGATATGGGTGGTAAGCTTGTTGAGGGCACTCCTGCAGAAGACAGTCCACTCTTTACTCCCATTGGTACCACTGAAACTCCATTCGTTGGTGAGTTCGATGGTCAGGGTCACGTAATTAGCAACCTGGTAATCAACACAGGAAAGGACTTCACGGGTCTTTTCGGCCGTATCGCCGATGGTGCTGTTATCAAGAACTTCGTTGTTGACGCTGGCTCCTACATTGCAGGTAATTCTTATGTAGGTGTAATCGGTGCTTCTCTGGGCGGTGGAACCATCCTCATCGATCGCATCGGTATGGAAGGTAAGGTTGTAGCTGCTGGTATCAATGCAGGTGGTATCTACGCCTGCAACATGGGTGGAAGTGCTAATGCAACCCTTAGCAACTGTTATGTAACAGGTGACGTGATTAGTCTTGAAGCTAACGCGGAGAGTCGTGGCCAAAGCGCTCAGATTAACGGCTGGCTCGGCGGCGGTAAGATTGAGAACACCTGGGCTATCGGTGCTATCGAAGGTGTTTACAACAGGGTCGAAGGTGCCGGTGACGGTTTCTATCGCGGTGCTCCTACCGTAGGTGGTGTGCTCTATTCCAATGCTCTCTATAGAAATTCCACCACGCAACCTTTCGTAGAAGAGGATGCTAAGAGCGGTAAGATGACCTATGCCCTGAACGGCAACAAGGCAGATGGTGCGTGGTATCAGACTTTGGGTGAGGACGATCTGCCCACTTTGAACGCTACTCACAAGAAGGTTTATGCAGTGCCCAGTGAAGGCTTCCGTTGCGATGGTCTTCCTTTGGGTGAAATCGTTTATACCAACGAGGAGCAGACTCCAGAGATTCCTGCTCACGAGTATGAAGGCTATATCTGTAAGAACTGCGGTCAGATTGATCCTAACTTCGTAACTCCTGAAGATGGCGTTTATCCTCTGAGCAATGTTACAGAGATGGCATGGTTTGCTGCTATGGTTAACTCTGGTAACAACTCATTCAGTGCGAAACTGACCAAAGACATTGATATGGAAGGTGCTCTGGATGGCGAAGGCAATCCTACCACATTGAGCCCATTCGAACCTATTGGTAAATCCGGCAACCCCTTCACGGGTACATTTGATGGCCAGGGTTATACCATAAAGAACCTCGTGATTAACACAGGTGCTGACAATACTGGTCTGATTGGTGTTATTTCTGGCAATGCCGTCGTAAAGAACTTTATCGTGGATGCCAACTCTTACATAGGCGGTAATGCTTTCGTGGGTGTTATCGGTATTTCTAATGCTGGTGGCAATATGATTATAGACCGTATCGGTATGGAAGGTAGAGTTGTTGCTGCTGCTCAGAATGCTGGTGGTATTTATGGTTGCAACTCAGGTAATCCTCCTGTGACTATCACTAACTGTTATGTAACTGGTCCTGTTAAGGGTGCTCGCGAAAGCGGTCAGTTTAATGGCTGGCTCAGAGGCGGTACAATCAAGAACTGCTGGGCTAGCGGTAGTATTGAAGGTATTTACAACAAGACTGAAGGTGCTGGAGACGGCTTCTATCGTGGTCCTGACGCTAACATAGTATCTGAGAACAATTATTCTAACTGTATCTACAGAAATGAGCCTGTAAATGAACTGACCGATGAGATGCTTGCAAGCGGTGAGTTAGCTTGGCTGCTGAACGAAGGTAATGAGGAGTCACCCATCTGGTTCCAGACTTTGGGTGAGGATGCTCATCCTGTATTGGACAGCACTCATGGTGTAGTATATAAGGTAGGTGATACTTATAGCAATTCTCAGGCTTCTATTGCTTTGGTAGATGGTGTTTATCAGATTTTCACAGCTGAGGGTCTTGTTGAGTATGGCAACATTGTTAATGGTGGTGAGTCAGATGCCAAAGCTGTTCTGATGGCCGACATTGACATGAAGGATGTTGCAACCACTCCCATCAACAACTTCAAGGGCGAGTTTGACGGTCAGGGTCACGTTATCAGCAACTTCTCAATCGAGGGTGGTGACTATACCGGTCTCTTCGGAATAGTGAATGGTGGTGCAGTCATCAAGAACTTCACCATGAAGAATGCCAGCATCAAGGGTAATGCGTTCGTAGGTATCATCGGTGGTTCCAATGGTAGTGGTACGATTATCGTCGATGCACTCGGTTTCGAGGGCGAGGCTATCGGTGCAGCTCAGAATGCTTCTGCTATCATCGGTGTGAACATGAGTAGCGCAGCAACCTTCAAGATCAGCAATTGCTATGCAGTGGGTACGGTAACTGGTGCTCGCGAGAGCGCAGCTATCACCGGTTGGACCGGTGGAAGCCAGAGTTCAATTACCAACTGCTGGAGCACAGCTGAGGTAAGCGGTAACGACGCAGGCAAAGCCTTCTATCGTAACGATGCCACTGTATGGTCAAATTGCTTCAACCAGTATGGCGAGCAGGTTAACGGCATTCCCGAAGGCTCACTGGCTGACGGTTCTATGGCATTCCTGTTGAATGGCAACCAGGCTGACGGCGTATGGTATCAGACCTTAGGTGTGGACGAGTATCCTGTACTGACTCCCACCAGCAAGAAGGTTTATGCAGTACCCTCAGAAGGTTTCCGTTGCGACGGTCTTCCATTGGGCGATATCGTCTATACCAACGACGAGCAGACTCCAGAGGTTCCTGCTCACGAGTATGAAGGCTTCGTCTGCAAGGTCTGCGGTCATGTTAATCCTGACTTTGTGCAGCCTCAGGATGGCGTCTACAGTCTGGGCACTGCTGAAGAGCTCGCATGGTTCGCCAAGAAGGTGAATGATGGCGACAAGGCTCTCAATGCTGTTCTGACAGCCGACATCGATATGAGCGCATATCCCGGCACAGAGTACACAATCGGTTTGAACAACGATGGCTATGCAGGTACATTCGACGGCCAGTTCCATACAGTAAAGGTAGCTTATGTGAACAATGCTGAAGGTGGTACTGAGGTTAACCACAGCACGGCTCTGTTCCGCTTCGTGAACGGCGGTACCATCAAGAACATCATCACCACTGGTACTATCGACTCTAACCAGAAGTACGCTTCCGGTCTTGTAGGCAAGAGCCAGGGTGCAGGTGCTACGATGGAGAACGTTGCAACCTATGTTACCATCAACAGCGGTGTCAATGGTGACGGCACACATGCCGGCTTCCTTGGTGTAGCCGATGCTCCAGCCACCATCACGAATGCCATCTCAGCTATCGTTATCAATGGCGAGTCCACTAACAGCTGTGGCGGTCTGAGCGGTTGGGCAAGCCAGCCCGTGACCTTCAACAACTGCTTGATGATTGGCGAGATCAACTGTCAGGACAACGGTTCCGCCACCTTCTCCCGCAATCCCGGCGGCAACACCTACACCAACTGCTTCTACAAGGACGGTGTGAAGGAGTTGCAGGACAACGGCAGTGCTACGAAGGTAACAGCTGATCAGTTGGCAAGCGGTGAGGTATGCTACATGCTGAATGGTGACCAGAGCGAGAAGGTATTCTTCCAGACTTTGGGCCAGGATGCATATCCTGTACTGGATAACACTCATGGTGTTGTTTACAAGGTAGGTGATACTTATACCAACTCAGTTGCATCTGTTGGTTACTTCACTTTGTTGGCAGGAAATGCCAATCAAATGAATCTGACTGAGGTAAGTGAGTTTGAGTATGACATTGTTTCAACAGGTGGTGATCCATACGTTTCTGTATCAGCCCTGCCTCGTGATCTGATACCAGAAGAGACTTATGTAATGTTCGAGTACAAGAGCTCAACTGGTATCGCTGGTGCAGAGTTCTTCTTCGCAAATAGTTTAAATGGATTTGAAGGTGGTAAAGAACAAGCATTTGACTTGCCCGCTTCAGAGGATTGGAAAGTCCTTTTCGTGAATATCGCTGACAGCCGTGCTAACTTCGGATGGGGTGCTGCTGGTGGTAATCTGCGTTTGGATACTGGTACATCTGCTGGTTTGGATCTCAGCATCCGCAACATTACGATTGTAACTGCTGCCCAGAAGGAAGCTTACGAGAGCTCGCATAAGTATTATGAGATTGCAACTGCTGCAGATTTGGTAGAATTTGCCAATGCTGTCAATGCAGGTGATACAAGTGCTGGCGCTGAGCTGACTGCTGACATTGATATGGCTGGTGTAGCATATACTCCTGCCGGTATGGTTGGTGCTCCCTATACAGGTATCTTCAATGGTAAGGGTCACAAGATTTCCAATTTGGTTATCAACAAGAGCGATGATTATGCTGGTTTGTTCGGTGTCGTAGGTGGTGGCGTTGTCATCAAGAACTTTACTCTGGACAGCACATGTTCTATTACGGGTACTGCATTCGTTGGTGTTATCGGTGGTTCCAATGGCTCTGGTACGATTACTATCGACCACGTAGCTAATGAGGGTACTGTATCTGGTACAGCACAGAACGTTTCTGGTATTATCGGTGTAAACATGAGTTCTGCCGCAACCTTCAAGATTTCTAATGTATATACGACAGGTACCATTACAGGTGACAACGAGAGTGCCGCAATTTCTGGTTGGGCATATGGCAGTGACATTCAGAATGCATACTCTCTCTCTGCTGTAACGGGTCTTGATGGTGACAATACAATGTTCCGTGGGAATCCTTCAAATGCCAACATCTTCGATATCAATGGCAAGCAAGGTACAGCTATAACTGCTGAGCAGGCAGCTTCTGGTGAGTTGGCTTACAAGTTCAATGAGGCTGCTGGTAAGACTGTCCTTTATCAGAAGATAGGCGAGGATGCATATCCTACCTTCGATGCTTCTCGTGGAGAAGTTTACAGCGATGGTAAGGGTAATTACTTCAATGCTTCTCTCGTGCAGAATGAAAAGGGTCAGTATGAGATTTCCAATTCAATTCAATTGGTTCTCTTCTCTAACTTGGTAAACAGTGGTGCAACATCAGCCAAGGCTATTCTGACCGCTGATATTGACATGTCCAATGTTCCCAACTTCACTCCTATTGGTCTGTACTCTGATGATGCAAGTTATCCTCGATTTACATACAGTGGTGTATTCGATGGTCAGGGTCATATCATTAGGAATTTGACGATTACCAGAGAAGACAAATATGAGACAGGTCTCTTCAGCCGTACTCAGAGTGCGACTGTCATGAATCTCGGTGTTGAGAATGCAACTATTACCAACACTGAGGGTATACGTGCAGGTGTATTTGGTGGTGAGATGTATGTAAGTACCATCAAGAATCTGTTCTCTGTAGGTGAGATTGTTGTTAATACGACTAATGACCAGAAGAGTGGTATCGCAGGTGAGGCGTTCCAGACAACTCTCCAGAACTGCTACACTACATTTGACGTAGCTGCCAACAATACCAATCCTTATTCCAACACCTTCCAGGGTGAAGAAGTGGCTCAGGGTATTGCAACTGGTGAGCTTTGTGTCAAGTTGAACGGCGGTTCTTCCGATAATCCTATCTACTTCCAGACTTTGGGTCAGGATGCATATCCTGTATTGACCAATACAAGTAAGATTGTATTCCAGGATGGCGAGACCTATACCAACGAGTATCCCGCATGGTACTTATTGAAGGAATTGATTGCTGCTTCCGAGGCTCTTGCTGCTTCTACCAAGATCATCAACGAGACAGCTTTGATTTCCAACACCAGCCAGTTCTCATCCAACTGTGCTTGGGATAATCAGGGTTCTCTGGATTATCTGCTGGATGGTAGCACCACAACGTTCTTCCACTCAACAACTGCCATGAATGTTGCTGATGGTAATGAGTATATGGATGTTGCCCTGAACAAGGCAGTTTCCTCATTCGTACTTGAATTCTCAGGTCGTGGTGATGGTGCTGCTGTTGTTGGTGCTGTATGGCATGACACTCCCGACAAGATCCGTATTTACGCTTCTAAGGATAATGAGAATTGGGTAGAGATTATTACTCAGCAGTATCAGATTGAAAATGCGGACAATGCTTATTACAAGTCTTCTGTTCCTGTTGAATTAGGTGACGAGTACAGTTTTGTACGTTTCAACATCTTGCATACCACTTCCAATAATGCTTACTGGAATGTCAGTGAGTTCCAGATGTATGAGACAGCTTTGGATGAGAACAGTCCTATCATTACGATTCCTCGTCTGAATACTGCTGTTGCTGATTTGGAGGCTATGGTTGCTGCAAAGGAAGTTGTTGTCAACGATCATACCGCTACTCAGAGTGATATCAATGCTCTGCAGCGTGCGTACGACAAGGTTCAGTCTCTGTTGGATGGTACTTATACCTATGATCCTACAGACCTGCCTGAGTTCAGTACTGCTGACAACATCGTTCTCTACACGATCAAGAACTGTCGTTCAGGCAAGTATGTCAACTATGCAGGTGACTCTCGTATGACTCAGACATCCGACATGAACGAGAACTCTTACTTCTACTTTGTTTCCGCAGGTGAGACTCAAGGCAACTTCACTCCTGTGAAGATCTACAATGTTGCAGCCGGCAAGGCTATAAATGGGTTTGAGTCTTGGGGTACAGGTGCCACATGGTATCTGAGCCGTGATCTCAACATCTATACCAACGGTCTGGCAATTGGTCTTAACGACAAGGTAGGAAACACCAGTTTCTGGTGGAATGATTATGCTGGTGGCGGTGAGTTCATTAGTAGCTGGAATGCCAACGGTGATGGTGGTTCCGTATTCGCTATCGAGCCTGTTGAGGCTCCTGCCGGCATGGTAACCTATGTTGTTGACTACAAGATCGACGGCAAGGTTGTTGCCACAGCTCCTGTTGCAACGACAAGGACAGACTACGAGCCTGCAGTTCCTTTGTACTCAGAGGTAAGCTCTTGTGAGTCTGACGGCAACAAGATTACCGCCAACGTGGTTGTTAATGCTCCATTCAAGGCTTCTACCGAGGATGCTCCTGTATGGTACTACCTGAAGCAGCGTGAGATTGAGAACTACAAGCACTTCGCATTCTATACAGACTCTGAGACGAACCTGTCTTCTGAGTTTGAA
>JAFPED010000127.1 GCA_017423565.1 Prevotella sp.
CATTCGCATCGAACTTATGGGCATCGGAATCGTAATACCTATAGTTGCCCTTGGAGAGATAGGCAGCACGTACGGCATCGTCCTTGGCATAAGTGACGTCGCCAAAATGATTGCCGTCGAAGTTTTGCACACTCAGGCCGCCGATAATGTCCCACTGGTCTTTCTTGTAGTTGACGTTGGCTATCAGACCATAAGTGTGTTGTGTCAACCCTTTCTTACGAATGAAGTCAGTCTTTTTCACATTGTCAACAACCATACCAAACTTCTTCAGTTTATTGTTTGGACGGAACTCCTCATAGTATCCGTAACCATAGGTATAGTGCAGCGACGCTGCTGCGGTCCAGTAATCGTTGATGTTCCATGCGGCAGAGAGGATGTTGTGGTTCTGCCAGAAGTTGTCTGTCGTACGATCCCAATAGGAACCGTCAGACAACTTGTAGCGTTCAGTAATATAGTTGCCGTCAGCATCCTTGGCAAAATTACCGTCAGCATCGTATGTCAGCTGTTCGTATAGGGAGTTGAAACGTCCTAACCCTACATTCCACATGTCAGCATAGGTACGGATACCGGTATTGGCACCATAGGTACCGTCCATCAGACTCAGGTCGTTATCGCCTGCAGTCACACCATTCCATGCCTGACCGGTCGTCTCGAAGTTACCAATGTTCTTGTAACTCAGCTTAAAGTCATCGTTCAACCATGTCAGCCCACCGAAGTAGTTGCCGGAATGACCACGAGTGCCGTGTATGAACCCGTCGGTCGTTGTCACATGATAGCCACCTTCTACAATGAGGTGGTTCCAAAGCAAACCTGTAGAGAACTGTCCACCTGCATTGATGGTGTTATAGGAGCCATAGCTGAAGTTCACCTCGCCACTGGGCGTCAAGGATGGCAAGGCGGTCTGCAAAGCTATAGTACCGCCAAAAGCACCGTCTCCATTGGTAGAAGAGCCTACGCCACGCTGTATCTGCACACTGCCTAACAGCGAGCCATACGAGTTCATGTTGGCCCAGAAGACGGTCTGGTCTTCAGGAGAGTTCAGGGGGACACCATCGAGGGTGACGTTGATACGTGAGCCGGCAGCTCCACGAATGCGCATGTAAGTGGTTCCCGTTCCCAGACCATTCTCGCTCCATGCCAGCACACCAGGCGTCTGGGCAAAGAGGAACGGCAACTCGCGTCCTGTCTTTGAGAAGTTCTGCAACTCTGCCTTACGGATGTTGTTAGTGGCGAATGGAGCATTACGCTGACCTCTGACAGACTTGACTACCACCTCACCCAGTTGTTCTACCCGAGTAGAGTCGTAAGGGGTAGTGCTTTGGGCACTCACGCCTGACTGTTGAGCATCGAATGCCAATAGCATCGTGGTGAATGCTAACGGCAGAAAGTGTTTCTTGTTCATCTTTTTTACCTTAATTAATGACTAATTAAAGGGGAATTCTACATTTTGATTTGATTACTATCCATCCCTACGTCGGCATTATCCGCATCAGGTTCTGAAGGGTATCATCTCAGCCTGCAACAGCAAGCACCCCTTGATATGCACCTTGCAAATCGCCGGCAAAGGTACGAAAAAAAATGGATACCACAAAGGATATCCATCTTTTTTATTTCTTAGAACTCTCCGCCGCCATTGTCGTAAGTAGGAGCAATCTCCTCCGTACCATTTCCTTCCTCGCCTGGACGGTCGTTCTTCTTCGTACCCATGTTACCGAAGTTCCACGTCACCTGAATGTTAAAGGCTGGCTTACGCCAGTTCTTCTGGTGACGCCAGAAGGTATCGCTCGACGTGAAGTTCTCCCAGTGACGACTGTTGAAGACGTCGCGCCAGTTGAAGGCTACAGACAGCTTCTTGTTGAAGAACGACTTGCGAATACCGATGTCCATCGAGGCATTCGAACGGCGATAACCCTGCGTGATGACACCACGCGAACGGAAATTACCGGTCGTCTGAATGGAGATGTCGTAAGGCAGGATGATCGATGCCAACAGACGGGCATCCCAAGAGAACGTCTCCTGACCCTCACCTGTTACCGTCTGACCGTCAATGACGTAGGAGAAGTCATCCAGCTTCGAGTAATAGCCGTTCAGCGTCGTCGTCAGCTCAAGGATGCGCCAGAGCGTGTTCTTGCCGATAATCTCTATACCGGCATTCTGACGCTTGGCCAGGTTCTCGTTCGTCATGTACATCAGACCGTCAGCAGTGCTCTGCCAGCGAATACGCTGAATGACGTCTGTCGTAGGACGATAGTAAGTAGAGATGCTCAGAGTGTGGGCGTCCCATGTCTTCAGGAAGTTCAGCGAGAAGGAGTTGGTATATTCCGGTGTAAGCAACGGATTACCAAACTGAACCATCGAAGCGTCACTCGTATTCTTGAACGAGTTAAGCTGTCCGCCCCAAGGACGACGCAGACGACGCGTATAGTTCAGCTGCAACTGAGCCGTCTCCGTCAGCTCATAGCTGAGGAAGAGCGAAGGGAACAGTTGGAAGTAGTCTTTCTTGAAAGGCTCGTCGCGCAGGCTGGCATTGTGTTCCTGCTCGTACGAATAACTCTCGGTGAAGACTTTCCAGTACTCTCCACGCAGACCGGCCATCAGACCAAGGCGGTTCCACAGCTTGGCATTTGCTGTAGCATAGAACGCATGCACGTCCATGTCATAAATGAAACGGTTGTAAAATGCTTCATTCAGCACCATGTTACCACCACTCCAGCTCGTGTTGTCAATCCAGCTCTCCTGTGGTGTGTTCTCATGCGAAAAGCGCCCGTTATAGCCAGCCTCCAGCTTGAAGTTCTCTGAGATCTGGTTCTCGTAGTCAAGCTTCACCTCCCATGAACGGTTGTTGATGTGTGTTGGACGATATTGATAAACGTATTGTGTTGGTGTCATGTTGTCCATATACCAGATGGAGTCCTGGTAATAAGTGTCATTATCGCTCTTCCAACGTCCAAACGACACGTTGAAGTCGAGCTTATGATTGTCGGAGAACAAATGCGTATAGTCAAACTCCACATTATACATATTATTATCACCCTCGCCATGGTTGTAACGCAACTGACGGTAAGTGTCACTCGCAGCACCAATGGTACCATAGCGATAAGGCATCACACTGCTGTTCTTGTTCGAACCATTAAGCAGCATACCCGACAGCGACAGGTCATCCTTCTGCGTCATGTGCCATGTAAAACCTAAACGTGAGAACAGATTACCGCCACGGTTCTCGTTGTCACCTTCGTAGTTCTGATAGGTATTGGTCTGAAGGTAGTGCTGCTCACTCATGCTGCCACCGGCACCTTTCCTCCTGCGATAGCCGATGTTGGCAAAAGCATCAAACAAACCACTGGTATAGTTAATGTTGGCACCCGTGTTCCAGCCTCCGCGCGAGTTCATGCCGGCACGCACCGAACCGTAATAACCCTTCATGCGGTCACGCTTCAACACAATATTAATAATACCGGCAGAGCCCTCTGGGGAATATTTGGCTGAAGGATTGTCAATGACTTCTATCTTCTCAATAGACTCAGCAGGTATCTGCTGCAGAATCTCTGCACGGTTGTCACTCGTCAGACCACTCGCCTTACCGTTAATCCATACTTCAACACTCGAGTTACCACGAAGCGATATCTCACCGTCGGTAGTCACCTCAATAGAAGGGATATTCTCCAGCAAGTCACTGGCTGAGCCACCACTGGCAGCCAACACCTGATCAACCGTGAATACCTTACGGTCAACCTCAAGCTTCATTTGCGAACGCTGACCACGTACAACCACCTCGCCAATGTTCTGCATGTCTTCCGAGATGTACAACGTCGAATAAGTCACACGGCTATGCTCCGGCGTCAGCGTAAACTCACGCACCTCATCCTTATAGCCAATCGATGATACCTGAAGGGTGTAGTCGCCAAACGGCAAACCATTAATATTAAATGAGCCCTCACTGTCAGTTATAGCTCCCTTGATAAACTTCGTGCCTTGAAGTATCCGCACATTTACAAACTCCAGTGCTTCATTCGTCTGCTTCTCTATAACATGTCCACGCACTGTACCCTGAGCCCACGACATCACCGTGCAGGTCATCAGGAAAAATATCAATAGAATCCGATTCATAACCCTATTAAGACGTAAGAAACGGACAGAAGTTTAATGAGAAATGAAAAATTATATAAATCACTGCTATTAAATGTCAATTATCAATTGCCAATTATCAATTATTTTGTACCTTTGCACCGCAAAACAACACGCCCTGATAGTTAAATGGATATAACAAGGCTCTCCTAAAGCTTAGTTCCGAGTTCGATTCTCGGTCGGGGTACCAACAACACGCTGGCGCTATGGACTACGAAGCATTACTACAACAGCACCACATCAAGCTGACAGCTAACAGGCTGCTCGTGGCAAAGGCACTGGCAGGTGCCGACGGACCGCTGTCACTGTCAGAACTGGAAAGGAAAATCATGACCATCGACAAGTCTGGCATCTTCCGTACACTCACGCTCTTCAGAGAGCAACACCTCGTACACGTCATCGAAGGAGGCAGCGAAGGGGTCAAGTACGAGCTGTGCCATAGCCATAACAGCGAACATGACGAAGACCTGCACCCACATTTCTACTGCCAGCACTGTCAGAAAACATACTGCTTAGACAATATGGAACTGCCAGACATCGAACTGCCAGAAGGCTTCCAGCCACAATCCATGAACCTCATCATCCAAGGCATCTGCCCAGAGTGCAACCTATGAACAGACGTATCATCATCATCCTTACACTGTGCCTGCTCACCACAATGAATGTTGCAGCGCAGACAGACCGTGCCCGTCAGGACATAGCCGAGATGGAAAGTGCCTCGTTCGTACCCTTGGTGAAAGTAGGTAAAGTGCGTGAAGGAAAAGACTCCATACAGTACATGGAAATGTACAACGTCTATGTATATCCGGAACTGCAGTTCAAGAACGAGCGTCAGCGCAAGTCATACCTACGACTGGTAAAGAACGTCAAAACCGTGCTACCCATTGCAAAAGAGGTAAATGCCATTCTCATAGAAACTGCCGAATACCTGGACCGACTGCCCACCGAAGCAGAAAAAGAAGCACACATGAAACGTGTGGAGAAAAGCATCATGCAACAATATAAGCCCCGCATGAAAAAACTCACCTATTCACAGGGTGAGCTGCTCATCAAACTGGTTGATAGGGAGTGTAACTCCTCTGCCTACGAAATGATAAAAGCTTTCTTCGGACCTATACGTTCTGGCTTCTATCAGGCATTTGCATGGGTCTATGGAGCCAGCCTGAAGAAAGAGTACGACCCAGAAGGCACCGACCGACTGACCGAACGTGTAGTCCTCATGGTAGAGGCCGGACAGTTGTAGAACAGTGCTTGCCAAAACAGGTGCACCTGTTGACTTAAATACATGCACCTGTTTACCTAAATGGGTGCACCTGTTTTTTCATACGCTTCCTGGTAACAGTAACAGTAGTAACAGTAGTTTTTATAAAAGTATTTCACGCGTACGTGTGCACGTACGCAGGAGACTTTTCTTTGTTTTTTACTGTTCCTTCTGTTCCTTTGTGTCACAAAAACGGGTGCACCTAATGACCCTTGCTCGGTTGGATTTGCAATCCAACCGTAATGAGTATAAGCATTTTAAATGCGTAAATATGTTTTGCGTTTCCTGATTATTTATAAGCGCATTGCAAATGCTTATACTCGATGCCGTCGGATTACAAATCCGACGGAGCGGGGGTGAC
>JAFPED010000128.1 GCA_017423565.1 Prevotella sp.
AACCTACAGCCAGGAAGGGCATGATCTTCATGAGACCAGCCAGCTCGCGAATATCGCGTGTGTGGGTACGACCATATATCATACCAATGAGTGCGAAGAAGAGAGCCGTCATCAGACCGTGAGAGAGCATCTGCAGGATAGCACCAGTACAACTGGTCTTCGTCATCATGAGCAGTGCGAAGAGCACCAGTCCGCAGTGGCTGACCGAGGTGTAAGCATTGATATACTTCAGGTCGGTCTGCACGCAGGCAGAGAAAGCGCCATAAACTACAGAGATGGTTGTGAGGATAAGGAATATCCACGCCAAGTCATTTGCAGCTTCAGGCAACAGATACATTGCTACACGGAAGCAACCGTAGCCTCCCAGTTTCATCAGCACACCGGCATGAAGCATTGACACTGCCGTAGGGGCAGAGGCATGACCGTCGGGTGACCATGTATGGAATGGGAACAGCGCTCCTAACACGCCGAATCCGATAAAGATGAATGGGAACAAGACTTTCTGCATGTCAACAGGAATGTTGTGCATTTGTGCTATCTCTTGAACGTTCATCGTTGTGGCACCACTGAAATAATAAATGCCCAGAATACCCAAGATGAGCAGTGCAGAACCTCCCATGAGCATCAGTGTCAGCTTCATGGCTGCATATTCTTTCTTTCCAGAGCCCCAGACGCCAATGAGGAGATACATAGGAATGAGTGCGACCTCATAGAACATGAACATGGTAAACATGTCGGTGCAGATGAAGAAGCCATATACTCCCGTTGACAGCAACGTAAACCAGAGGAAGTACTCCTTCGTCATGGGTTTCAGCTGCCATGAGGCAAATGTACCTGTGAAAACGATGATGCTCGACAAGAGCAGCATAACAACAGAAATACCATCGACACCTACCGAATAGGCTATATTCAGAGGTTTGAACCATGGGGTGCTATAGGTCAGCAACATCACGTCCGTATTACCGGCAGCACGCTGCTGTACAAAATAAATGGTCAACCAAACAGAAAGTGCCAGCAGACAGGAAGCACCAACCACCATTACACCACGCACCTGATTCAAGCTCTTTGCCAGCCAAAGGCCTAAGAGCATCAGTGCGGGAATTACAACGAATAATGTTAATATACTCATAAACGTAATTTACAATTTGACGATTTACAATTTACGACTTATATTGCAAGCAGGATTAATGTTAGTGCCACTGCTCCGCTAAGGAACCAAATAGCGTACTGACGTACATCACCGCTCTGCCACGGACGAATGCTCTCACCTGCCTCGTTGGCCCCCCAAGCCATGAAGTTGAACGTGCCATCAACCACGTGACGGTCGAACCATGCAATGGGTGTTGAGATGCAACGGAAGATAATACGATGAGTGACAAACTGCCAAATCTCGTCCTGATAGAACCGCTTATAAGCTGCACGATGCAGTTTGGGGAACGTCTTATACAGACGGTCGGCAATAGGCTGGCTCTCTCCTTTATATATATATGTAGCAAGACAAATGCTCAGCAGTGCTATCACAGTAGAGGTAATAGCAATCTGCGTGTCAAAATGTATGGTATAGTCGCGTCCATCGGCTGTAACGAAACTACCAAAGGAGCCGCCCCACCCTAAAAATCCTGCCAGTGTGGTATAGACGCCAACACCAACGGTAATAACAGAGAGTACAATCAAAGGAACGGTCATGCTCAACGGTGCTTCATGAGGCGTATGGTGAGCATGTGCTTCTTTGTTTTCTGTTCCCCAGAAGATGCCATAGTAAAGACGGAACATATAGAATGCCGTCATGGCTGCTATGCCTGTCATGATCCAACCTACTACAGGGCTGTAGTTGAAGCAAGCAGAGATAATCTCGTCTTTCGAGCTGAAGCCGGAGAAGAAAGGAATACCGGCAATAGCCAGACAAGAGATGAGGAAAGTGATATGCGTAATAGGCATATACTTGCGAAGGCCTCCCATGAGTGCCATCTCGTTAGAGTGAACAGCATGGATGATACAGCCGGCACCCAGGAACAGACATGCCTTGAACATGGCATGGGTGAACAAGTGGAACATGCTGGCCATATAGCCTACACTACCAGGATGCTCGTGGCCAGTGGTCATCTCGGTGCATACACCCAAAGCAACCATCATGAAAGCAATCTGGGATATAGTAGAGAAAGCCAACACACGCTTGATGTCACTCTGAGCACACGCAACAGCAGCTGCATAGAAAGCAGTGAAGACACCTACCCAGACAACAATGCTGAGTGAGTCGGGAGCGTAGTTAATCCAGAGGGGGAACATACGTGCAATCTGGAACACACCAGCAACCACCATCGTAGCAGCATGGATGAGTGCAGAAACAGGCGTAGGACCCTCCATGGCATCTGGGAGCCAGATATGCAGTGGGAACATGGCTGACTTACCTGCACCACCAATGAACATCAGCACCAAGGCTGTAGGCAGGATGAAGGCAGCACCAGCATACTCGCGCACGTTGCCTTCGATGGTAAAGTCAAAGGAGAACGTACCTGCATAGTATCCGAACAGCAGAATACCAATGAGGAAAAACATATCAGCAAAACGAGTAACGATAAAGGCTTTCTTCGATGCTGCAATGGCAGGCTTCAACGGATAATAGAATCCGATGAGCAGATAAGAGCTGACACCTACAAGCTCCCAGAACATATACATCTGGAAGATGTTTGTGGCAACAACCAGGCCTAACATCGACATAGTGAAGAGACTCAGGAATGCATAATAGCGCTGGAAGCCTTTTTCACCATGCATATAGCCAAACGAATAGATATGTACCATCAGACTGACCGTCGAGATGACGATAAGCATCATTACCGAAATGGGATCCAGGAGAATACCCATATCGAAATGCAACGTTCCTAAGGGCAGCCAAGTAAAGTTAAAGGGAACAACAGTGGCATAGGTGCCATCTGCAAGACGATCAGCAGTGAAATAGCTGAATGCCGTCCAATATGACAATAATGTCACCAGTCCCAATGAGGTGGTGCCGATAAGACCAGCAGTCTTATGCGACATCTTCATACCTGCCAGGGCAAGAATCACGAACGAGAGCGCAGGCAGCAGAAGAATAAGGAATGAATAACTATATATTTCCATAATATTTCTTTTTCATCTTTAATATTTCATCTCTGTAATGCTGTCAACGCGATCACTCTTGAAGTTACGATAGACATTGATGATAATAGCAATGGCCACTGCTGACTCAGCTGCTGCAACACCAATGACGAAGAGTGTCATGAACATACCTTCCATTCCCTCTGGGTAAAGCAGACGGTTGACTGCTGCGAAATTAATATCAACAGCATTGAGTACCAACTCTACTGAGATGAGCATGGCAATCAAGTTACGACGAGTAACAAAACCATACACACCGATAAAGAACAACAGTGCGCTAAGTGCGAAATAACATTCTACTGGTATCATACTACTTCTGCTCCTCCTTTCTTGCAACTATTAATCCACCAATGATACATGCCAGCAGGAACAAAGAGATAAACTCGAAAGGCAGTACATAACCGTACTTACCTGCTCCTACCAACGCTCTGCCTATCTCAGCCATGGGAACTTCCACATTAGAGGGGGCAGAACTATAGAAAACGGTCTTCGCGATGATGAATCCGACAACCAACAGTCCTGCAAGGGCTGCCATAGCGCCTGGAATGAGGCGACTGGCCTTCAACTTCTCCTCAAGTCCCTGTAGAGTACGCTTACTAACCAACTGAATAGCAAACACATAAATCATGGTTACGCCACCGGCATAGACTGCAATCTGAGCTGCACCAAGGAAGGTGTAGTCGAGCAGGAAATAAATGCCTGCTACTCCGAATAGCACAAACAACATATATGTTGCTGCGCGCATAATGCGTGTCGTCGTCACACAGAGCAAAGCTGAGGCAACAATGACAACTGCAAGAATTATAAACATAACGATATTACCCATAGCAGTCTATTTGGTTTTAGTATTAAACTTTCCTATTTCCTGAGGAGCACCACCATCAATCAGATTTGGTAATGAACCTCCTTGATATACTTCCTTGTCAAGGTGAAGTACCAGTTTAGTGCGATCGAACACTGCATTCTCGAAGTCATTTGTAAACTCTATGGCATCGAAATTGCAGGCATTAGTACACAGCTGACAGAACATACAGTCGCCTAAGTCGTACTGATAGTCGTCAAGCACTTTCTTCTTCTTTCCTGTCTCAGGGTCTTCAGCCATGTGTGAAGTGATTTTGATTGTGCCATTGGGACATGTCTTCTCACACAGCGTACAAGCAGTACACTTGTATGACCCGTCGTCATTACGCTTGAACACCAGACGTCCGCGGTGGCGCTTAGCCACATGAAGGGTCGTCTTACGGTTCTCTGGATACTGCTCGGTTGACTTATTGGTAAAGAAATCCTTGAAATATTCTTTCCAGGTAATCTTCATTCCCGTTGCCAACGTCTTTATACCGTGTCCGAGCTCTCCGAAATATCCTTGTTCTTTTTCCATTGCTATACCTTATTTAATATATAGACCTAAAGCCACTACTACTGTCATGACAACAAGGTTAATCAGTGCCAGAGGCATCAGGTACTTCCATTCTAATTTCAATATCTGGTCAATACGCAGGCGAGGGAACGTCCACTTGATCCACATAAGCAGCCAGACCAATGCAAAGGTCTTACCCATGAACCATACAATACCAGGAATGTAATTCATCACATCATCAAACACACCGATTCCGATGTTGATTGGCGCCCAACCACCAAGGAAGACGGTAGCTGCAATGCCTGCAATGATAAACAGATTCAGGAACTCAGCCAGATAGAAGAAACCAAATCCCATACCACTATACTCAGTATGGTGACCAGCAGTCAACTCACTCTCAGCCTCAGCCATGTCGAATGGGCCACGGTTAGCCTCGGCATTACCAGCCACGAGGAAAACAAGAAATGCAATCAGTGCAGGAATATGTCCTTGGCATATAAGCCATTTGAATGGTCCTGTCTGAGCCTCAACAATACCGGAAATCTGCATAGTACCTGTAAGTATAACAGCTGTTATAAGACACAGACATAGAGACATTTCGTAACTAATCATCTGTACTGCACCACGCATGGCACTAACCACTGAATACTTATTGTTTGAACCCCATCCGGCAAGGAATATACCAACGACACCAATACTGGAAATGGCTGTCAGCAGGAATACACCTACATTGAAGTCGAGAATGGTTGCACCATTGTTCCAGGGAAGGAACGAGAACGCGCCTACTGACCCAATGATGACCAGCATGGGAGCAACAGCATAGAGGAACTTATCTGCTTTATCAACGAAGAATATCTCCTTGATAAGCATCTTGAACACGTCGGCAAATACCTGAAGTAGTCCCCAGTAGCCCACACGCATCGGGCCTAAGCGACACTGGAAGTAGGCACACACCTTACGCTCCATAAATATCAGTGCACAAGCTATCAGCGCATAAGCCATAAGAATGGCAACACCAACAAGCACGCACTCTATCAATATCGACCAAAAATCGTTCAGGCCTAATGTCACCCTGAGCAATTCGTCGAACCATTTTGTTACAATTGAAAAGTCAAACATAATCTATTTATCTGTCAATATCAGGTATTACAAAGTCGATAGCGGCTCCTGTTGCCACCAAATCGGCAATTTTCTGACCACGGAGCATTGGGTCGAGCGCACCAGTAAGTGACAGTCCCATAGGACGCATCTTCAAGCGATAAGGACTCTTGTCGCCACGGGAATCCAGATAGACTCCAAACTCACCACTGGCACCCTCAACGGAGAAGTACCATTGTCCTTCAGGAACTTTAATGATAGGCTTCTGCTTCACATAGAAGTCACCAGCTGGAATATTATCAATGAGCTGCTCAATAATGTTAAGGCTCTGATACATCTCAGTGATATGACAGGTGTAACGGTCCATGGTGTCACAACCAGTCATAACTACCTGCTCCCACTCTACCTTGTCGTACATATCGTAGGGATGGTTCTTTCGTACATCGCTCTTCCAACCTGAAGCTCGACCGGCAGGACCTGTCACAGCATAGCTGATACAGTCTTCCTTAGACATCGGACCTACTCCCTCGAAACGATTGTGTGTAATGATGTTGTCACCAAACACATCAACATACTCCTGAATAATAGGCCTTAAGTAAGCCACCAGTTTCTTTACATTTTCTACAAAGTTGGGGTCGATATCATCCTGAAGACCACCTATTCGGTAGTAATTCTGAATCAGGCGTCCTCCTGTTGTCTCCTCCATACAGTTGAGCACATGCTCACGGTCACGCATGGAGTACAAGAAAGCGGTTAGCGCACCCATATCCTGTGCACAACAGCCAACATAAAGCAGATGAGAGTCCAAGCGCTGTAGCTCATCCATTATCGTACGGATATACTTAATACGATCAGTTAATTCTACTCCTAAGCCTTCCTCTATCACACCAACCAAGGCATGACGATGCATCATGGCACTCAAGTAGTTAAGACGATCGGTCAAAGCAAGAGTTTGGGGATATGTCATTCCCTCACACATCTTTTCAATACCACGATGGATGTAACCAAGATGTGGATAAACACGTTTAACGGTTTCGCCGTCAAGTACGGTCTGCAGGCGTAGAACACCATGGGTTGATGGATGCTGAGGACCAATGTTCATCACATAGTCATCAGATGAGAAAAGCATATTACGTTTTACTTGCAACACGCCATCCTTATCTAAATAATATTCCAAACCAAAAGAAGGTTCTACATCGTCATCCAATGTGTAGCTATCGTCGAACTGCCAGTCTTTACGGAACGGATAGCCTTTAAAATCACTGCGAAGGAACAAACGGCGCATATCAGGATGACCAAGGAACACGATGCCATAGAAGTCATAAACTTCACGCTCAAGCAAATCGGCTACTCGCCAAATGTTACTAACCGTTGGTATATATGGAATCAACTGACCATCGGTATCTCCTGTTCCATTACTCGAAAGGCCATCGCCACAGACCTGAGTCCGGGCAAGCATCTTCACAGAACAGCGCTCATGCGTATCTGTGTTTTCCAATATATAAATACAGCCGAGGCCTTCCTCTTTACCAAAATCCTCACCAACGATAGTGACCAGATAGTCAAAGTGTTTCTGAGATTTCAGATTAGCCATTTCTTCGGCAAATCTATCGAAATCGAATGTTAGGAATTCAAGTTTCATGCCTGCTCCTCCTTTCCTTGCTTTAATTCTTCAACAAAATCCTCAGGTACATCAGTCACAACAATAGTCTCACGACGATGATCACCCAATCTGCGTGATACCAGTTCTTCGTTTGACACGCCTAATGACTTCTCTTCTTCGGACTGTTTGTGGTTAGCACCACCAAAGAATTTTTCTATCTTTACCTTACGCTGCAGCTGCATCATACCATACATAATAGCTTCTGGACGAGGAGGGCAACCAGGGATATACACATCCACAGGGATAATCTCATCGATACCTTTTACTACATGATAGCTTGACTTGAACGGACCGCCACTAATGGCGCATCCACCAACAGCAACCACATACTTCGGTTCAGCCATTTCATCATACAGACGTTTCAAGGCAGGAGCCATTTTATGAGTTATGGTTCCAGCACACATGATAAGGTCTGCCTGACGAGGTGAGTTTCTTGTTACCTCGAAACCAAAACGGGCAAAGTCGTAACGGGAACAACCACAGGCCATAAATTCGATACCACAACACGAAGTTGCAAACGTCAACGACCACAAAGAGTTAGAGCGTCCCCAGTTGATCAGTTTGTCCAAGGAGCCAGTGACAATATTCACCCCTCCTTCATGCAACTCGTCAACAAGCTTCTCTAAGGTCTCATTGTCTTTCCATTCCTCGTATGGAAGACTTTTAATTTTAGGTCTCATTTCCATTCCAAAGCTCCTTTCCGCCAAGCATATGCCAGACCTAAAACCAATACAACCAAGAAGAAACCGATGGAAAGCAGAGCCATTCCACCAAACTCCTTCACTACTACAGCCCATGGATAGAGGAAAACTGTTTCCACATCAAACATGAGAAACAAGATGGCAAAAAGATAGAAGCCTACATGAACAGGTAGCCATGAACTTCCTCGTGTGGGAATACCACACTCGTAAGGCTCACCCTTCACTTTGTTGTAGCTTCGCGGTCCTATCAGCTTCGCTACTACGTAAGCTGCTGCCACCAAGGTAATAGCCGTTATTAAAACGGTAATTAACAAAGTAAAATTCATAATGTGTTTATAATAATTATATGTATTCTCGCGAATTGTGGTGCAAAGGTAGTCAAAACACTCCAAAATGCAAAATAATTCAATATTTATTTTATTAAAAAGGATACAAATCTAAATTATAGCGCATGCGTACATAATATATTTGGAAAAAATTTGCAGGTGTAAAATAAAAACACTAAATTTGCACCACGAAAGCGAGGAGGAACGTTTAGAATACATTAAACCATAAAAAAGAAGGAAATGAAACCAACAGCCATTATGCTGCTACACTGCCCCGACCAACAGGGCATCATCTCTGAAGTGACAAAGTTCATCACAGATAATCAGGGTAACATCGTTTATCTGGATCAGTACGTTGACCGTCAAGACGGAATGTTTTTTATGCGTATTGAATGGGAACTCGATAATTTCATGATTCCACGCGAGAAAATCCGAGAATATATTTCTACGCTCTATGCGCAGCGTTACCGAATGGAATTCAATCTCTACTTCAACGATGAACGCCCTCGCATGGCTCTCTTCGTGAGTAAGATGAGTCATTGTCTATACGACTTACTGGCACGCTGGAAGGCAGGAGAGTTTGAGTGCGACATCCCCTGCATTGTCAGTAACCATGAGGACCTCCGCTATGTGGCAGAGCAGTTTGACATACCCTACTACGTATGGAGTATTAAGAAGGATCACTCCAACAAACAAGAGGTAGAGGAGGCAGAAATGAAACTGCTAAAGGAGAAAAAAATCACATTTATTGTGCTGGCACGTTACATGCAAATCATCAGCGACGAGATGATAGCTCAATATCCCCACCATATTATTAACATTCACCATTCGTTTTTGCCAGCCTTTGTGGGAGCAAAGCCATACCATCAGGCTTGGGAACGTGGTGTGAAAATCATTGGTGCTACCAGCCACTATGTTACGGCAGAGCTTGATGCTGGTCCTATTATTGAGCAGGACGTGGCACGCATCACCCATAAGGATACTCCAGAAAGCCTGGTACTGAAGGGAAAAGATTTGGAGAAAATTGTATTGTCACGTGCAGTATCAAAACACATACAACGCAAAGTGCTGACATACAAGAACAAGACTATCATATTTAGTTGACCAAAAGGTTATGAACGTAGCTATTGTAAAATACAATGCCGGAAACATCTATTCAGTTGTTAACGCTCTGAAAAGACTGGGGGTCGCGCCTGTGCTCACAGACAAGGCCGAGTTACTCCAAAAGGCAGACCGTGTTCTTTTTCCCGGGCAGGGCGAGGCCAGTGGGGCCATGGCATACCTGAAAGAACGTCGGTTAGACGAGGTCATACGCTCATTACGTCAACCAGTACTGGGTATTTGTATAGGTCAGCAACTCCTATGCCGTCACTCTGAAGAAGGTGATACAGACTGTATAGGTGTGTTCGATGCCGAAGTGAAGCGTTTCCGTCCACAGCATCACGAAGACAAGGTCCCATGCATGGGATGGAATATCATCAAAGATAAAGGGTGTGCGTTGTTTAAGGGGTTAGGTGACATGCCATACGTTTATTTCGTACACTCTTTCTATGTGCCGCAGTGTCAAGAGACAGCAGCTGTGGCCGAGTATATACTACCCTACTCTGCTGCTATGCACCGTGACAATTTCTACTCATGCCAGTTCCACCCTGAAAAAAGCGGGCACGTGGGTGAACAGATATTAAGAAACTTCTTGGACATCGAGAATCTTTAACATCAGACACAAAACATAAGAACAAAAGCATGATTCAACTCATACCAGCCATAGATATCATAAACGGACAGTGTGTCAGACTGACCAAAGGCGACTATAGTCAAATGACCGTCTATAGTGATTCGCCATCTCATGTCGCGCAGAAATTTGAGCAGACAGGCTTCCACAGACTACACGTTGTCGATTTAGACGGAGCCAAGTCTCGTCATATTGTCAATGACCAGGTATTACGTGAAATAACTCAAGCCACCCAGCTGACAGTAGATTTCGGTGGAGGCATTAAGACCGACAACGATATACGCAAGGCTTTTGATGCAGGGGCTTCAATGGTAACCATCGGTTCCATAGCCGTTCAGCAACCTGAACTTTGTATGGAGTGGATAGAACGTTACGGAAGCGAAAGAATAATACTTGGTGCTGACGTAAGAAATGGGAAAATCAGTATCAATGGCTGGAAAGAAGATTCAGATGAAGACTTGTTGCCCTTTCTCAAACGTTTTGTAGAAAGTGGAATATGTAACGTCTTATGTACAGAGATATCTAAGGATGGTACCCTGCAAGGCCCTGCCATTGAACTTTATCAGCGTGTGATGGATGCCTACCCAGACTTACACTTAATAGCAAGCGGAGGCGTGTCATCTATCGAAGACATACGGGCACTCAATGAAGCAGGGATACCTGCCGTAGTGTTTGGAAAAGCTATTTACGAAGGAAAAATTGACATAAAAGAATTAATAAATGAGTTTAGCTAAACGTATCATTCCCTGTCTTGACGTAAAAGACGGCCAGACGGTCAAAGGGACAAACTTCGTCAACCTGAGACAAGCAGGCGACCCTGTAGCATTAGGGAAAGCCTATTCTGACAAAGGTGCCGACGAGTTGGTGTTCCTTGACATTACTGCATCTTTCGAAGGACGAAAGACCTTTACCGAGATGGTGACACGAGTAGCAGAAACCATCAATATACCTTTTACAGTAGGTGGTGGCATCAACGAACTGTCCGATGTTGAGCGTCTATTATATGCAGGAGCTGACAAAGTTAGCATTAATAGTGCTGCACTAAGACATCCACAACTCATAGAACAGATAGCCAATCGTTTTGGGTCACAGGTATGTGTCGTTGCTATAGACGCTCGCATGGAGTCACAGGATGATGACCTCTGGTTCTGCTATCTGAAAGGAGGAAGGGAACGTACAGAAAGACAATTGTTCGAATGGGCACACGAGGCACAGGAACGAGGTGCTGGTGAGATTCTTTTTACCTCAATGAACCACGACGGTACAAAAAACGGGTTTGCAAACGATGCTTTACGTAAGCTGGCAGATACGCTGTCCATACCCATCATTGCCAGTGGAGGAGCTGGATGCAAAGAACATTTCCTCGATGTTTTCAATATTGGTCACGCAGACGCAGCACTTGCAGCAAGTGTGTTCCATTTTGGAGAGATCCCCGTACCTGAACTGAAACAATATCTTAAAAAAGAAGGAATAAACATTAGAATATGAAAATAGATTTTGAAAAGATGGGAGGACTTGTTCCTGCCATCATACAAGATGCAGATACGAAAAACGTACTGATGCTGGGCTTCATGAATGAAGAAGCCTATCAAAAGACAGTGGAAACACGTCACGTTACTTTCTGGAGCCGTACCAGAAATACGTTATGGACAAAAGGGGAAACAAGCGGGAACTTCCTCGATTTGATAGATATAAAAGTTGATTGCGACAACGATACATTGCTTGTTAAGGTTCATCCACAAGGACCAACATGTCACACTGGCACAGATACCTGCTGGGGAGAAACAAATACACAACAGCAAGATGACACGTTAATGTTTCTTGCCGAACTGCAAGACTTCATTGACTGGCGCCATAGCGAAATGCCTGAAGGCTCATATACAACAAAATTATTCCGTGATGGAGTGAACCGAATAGCACAGAAAGTAGGCGAAGAAGCACTGGAAACAGTAATCGAGGCAACCAGCGGAGGTGACAAACTGGTTTATGAAGCCAGCGACTTAATTTACCACCTTATTGTTCTGCTTACAAGCAAGGGACTGCGTATTGAGGATGTAGTTAAGGAACTACAGCAACGTCACGACCCAAATTGGGATGCAAAACGCCGCAAAGCAAAAGCCTCTGGCGAGATGAAATAGTCTGTACAATTATAATAAGACAATAGGAATATGCTCATTGATTATAAGAACGTAAATATTTACCAACAAGATTTGTTGGTGTTGGAAGGTGTCAACTTTCATGTTGAAGAAGGTGAGTTCATTTATCTCATTGGACGAGTGGGCTCAGGAAAAAGCTCTCTTCTGAAAACCATATATTTCGAACTGGACGTCCGAGAAGCCGATAGTGCTGTGGTACTAAACCACGAGCTCATTGGACTGAAAAGGAAATACATTCCTGCATTAAGACGACAGATGGGTATTATTTTCCAGGATTTCCAACTGTTAGGCGACCGAAATGTTATGGACAACCTACGCTTTGTACTCAAAGCTACAGGATGGAAGAAACGTGACGAGATCGATGCACGTATCAACGACGTACTTGAAGAAGTGGAGATGGCAGACAAAGCAGAACGCATGCCACATGAACTTTCTGGAGGTGAACAGCAACGCATTGCCATAGCTCGTGCCATACTTAACCGTCCCAAGGTAATCATTGCTGATGAACCTACAGGAAATCTCGACCCAGAAACAGCATCAAACATCATTGCTCTTCTCAAACAGATTTCACAAACTGGAACAGCTATAATCATGTCAACCCACAATATGCCATTGCTCGACCAGTTCCCTGGTATTGTCTATAGGTGTAAAGAGCATAAACTCGAAGAAATAACGGGTGACTACAACCAACTACTCGCCGACATCAGCGATGATACGAATGAACCTAAAGATAATGGGTACGGTGAGCGTGAGGATCTTTCTGTTTGAAAAATATTATAGAAACAACAAAAAAGAAAATATACAATTATGAAAGTAATGAAATTTGGCGGTACTTCAGTAGGAACACCGCAACGAATGAAAGATGTTACATCTCTTGTTACCAAGTCTGGAGAACAAGTTTTTGTCGTATTGTCTGCAATGTCAGGCACCACCAACTCACTGGTAGAAATTTCAGACTACCTATACAAGAAAAATCCTGACGGAGCAAATGAGGTTATTAATAATCTTGAACAGAAATACCTCCGACACGTTGAGGAATTATTCAACACCGATGAGTGGAAACAAACCACCCGAGAATTCCTCCAGGGTGAATTTGAGTACCTACGGTCGTTCACAAAAGAGCTGTTCACAAGCTTCGAAGAAAAAAGCATTGTGGCACAAGGCGAAATCATGTCAACGAACATGGTTACGAACTACATGAAGGAGCAAGGTATCAATGCTGTTCTACTGAATGCACTTGATTTTATGCGAACAGATAAGAACTCCGAACCGGATCCTGTCTATATCAAAGAGAAACTACACAATGTCTTGCAGAAGAACGAAGGTGCCCAAATTTACATAACACAAGGCTTTATCTGCCGTAATGCTTATGGTGAGATTGACAATTTACAGCGAGGAGGTTCTGACTACACAGCATCCCTGATTGGAGCTGCTGTCAATGCATCTGAGATTCAGATATGGACCGACATTGATGGAATGCACAACAATGATCCCCGAGTTGTTGACAAGACTGAGCCTGTTCATCAACTCCACTTTGAAGAAGCTGCCGAGCTGGCATACTTTGGTGCGAAAATACTGCACCCGACCTGTGTGCAGCCTGCAAAATATGCCGGCATCCCAGTAAGACTGCTCAACACAATGGATCCTGATGCAGAAGGAACTACCATCAGCAATGCTACCGAGTATGGCAAAATCAAGGCTGTAGCTGCAAAAGATAATATCATTGCCATCAAAATAAAGTCAAGCCGTATGCTTCTCGCTACAGGATTCCTGCGTAAAGTGTTCGAGATTTTCGAAAGCTATCAAACACCTATCGACATGGTATGTACATCTGAAGTGGGTGTGAGCATGAGCATCGACAACTCTGCCCATCTGGGAGAAATCGTGGACGAACTCAAAAAATATGGTACAGTTACTGTTGATACGGGCATGTGTGTTATCTGTGTCGTTGGAGACCTCGACTGGTCAAATATTGGCTTTGAGACACGAGTCATGGATGCAATGAAAGATATTCCTGTTCGAATGATATCCTATGGAGGTAGCAACTACAACATATCTTTCCTCATTAAAGAAGAAGACAAGAGACGAGCACTCCAAAGCCTTAGCGACAACTTGTTTCACTGATTTCCCCCTATAGCCAGAAATGAAAGGTACATTCCCTATTGACAAGTTTGAACGAGTACAGACACCGTTCTATTATTATGATACGAAGCTGTTGCGCAAGACGTTACAAGCCATCAATGCAGAAATTTCTAAGCATGAGGGCTTTGTCGTTCACTATGCCATCAAGGCAAATGCCAATGCTAAATTGCTTAGAATCATCCAGGAGGCAGGACTGGGAGCAGACTGTGTCAGTGGAGGTGAGATAGAAACAGCTGTCAAATCAGGCTTTCATAGTTCTAAAATTGTATTTGCAGGAGTAGGTAAAAGCGATTGGGAAATCAACCTGGGTCTGGATCATGACATCTTCTGCTTCAACGTTGAGAGCATACCAGAATTAGAAGTGATAAATCTTTTGGCCAAACAGCGTAATGTCATAGCAAGAGTAGCATTCCGACTCAACCCCAACGTTGGAGCGCATACTCATGCTAACATCACCACAGGACTGGCTGAGAACAAATTCGGTATTGCCATGCGTGACATGATGACGGTAATGCTTCATGCTCAGCAGCTCACTAATGTCAAAGTTGTGGGGCTGCATTTCCATATTGGATCACAAATACTTGACATGGGTGATTTTGAAGCATTATGTAATCGCGTCAACGAGCTGCAAACGATATTGCTTAATCACCGCATATGCCTCGAACATATCAATGTAGGAGGAGGATTGGGCATCGACTACGAACACCCTAACCGTGTTCCTATTCCTGACTTCAAAGCCTACTTCGATACTTACGCAAAGAAACTGAAACTGCAACCGCAGCAGACGCTCCACTTCGAACTCGGAAGAGCGGTTGTTGCACAATGCGGATCGCTCATTACTAAGACATTATATGTCAAGGAAGGTAGCACGAAACGATTTGCTATTGTTGATGCAGGGTTCACAGATCTTATTAGACCTGCACTCTACCAAGCATATCACAAAATTGAGAACATCATGAGCAACGAACCTATGGAACCTTACGATGTTGTAGGTCCTATATGCGAATCTACTGATGTCTTTGCAAAGCAAATCGATTTGAATCATACTCAACGCGGAGACTTGCTCGCCATTCGCTCAGCAGGAGCTTACGGCGAAATCATGGCTTCACAGTACAACTGTCGTAAACTGCCTCAGGGTTATACATCTGATGAATTTATATCATGAACGTAAGGACATCTATAATAATTGTTGTACACGACCAAGAGGAAGAACTCCGGCAAAATCTGCCGGCATTCCTTCAAATCGCCGAAAAGCACGATGCTGAGGTAATCGTCGTTGATGACATGTCATCAGACGAAACGGCTGACGTGCTCAAACAATTTAAAGCATCTTCTGACAGACTTTACATCACTTTCCTTCCTAACTCCGTTGTCATCAATCCAAACAGGCAGCGACTGGCACTTGTTATAGGTATGAAGGCTGCCAAGGGTTCGTGCATCATTCTGGCCGACATCAAACGTCCACCTGTTTCTGACGATTGGCTTGAACAACTACCTATCGACGATATTGAAAAGAAACTCACAGAAATCGTTCTCATCTACACAGGAAGAAAGCAAGCAGTACCTCCACGTCACCAAGAATGGACTTACTGGCAGGATGCAAGTGCTATCATCATGAAAGCCGAAAGGCACTCTGGACGTGGCCATAAAGCCAAATGGTTGAAATTCCGACGTGGTGTGTATGATGCCATTGCCATTCACCGAGACAACATGTATCTTGTTCTTCCTCTTTTTGATAACCCGCTCAAGTCTATTAGACTATGGTCATGTCGTTTGAAGGTGTATTGTAAGAATCTTTTCAACAGGTCATAAACTGTCATAATTGCTTATTCTGATGAATATCATACATTTCTATCACCAGCAGAATGAACTACAGGCACGCTATGTCGGTATGCTCACGCAATGCACCAGACAAAGTATGCATATGGATGCCGTACAGTCACTGACGGATATGAAGCAGGCTTATCGTAGTCAGCATTACGACATTCTTCACATTCATGGATGCTGGTCGATTCAATATGCTAAAGCTGCCGATTATGCCATCAGTGAGGGTACTCGTGTCGTCATATCACCACACGGAGAGCTGGAACCATGGATTCTCAAGAACAAGCAGTGGCAGGAAAAAATGCCAAAAACACTTTTCTATCAGCGTCAGACCATCCAGAGCGCCTATGCTGTTATCGCTATGGGGACAATGGAATGTGACAGTCTGAAGAAGCTCGCCTGGAACCCAAGAATAGAAACGGTAAGAAATGCACTCATTACGAAATCTATAACTCAAGATGAAATGGTCGCTCAGCTTAGCGCCATTTACCAGAAGATCATGGACAGCGACCCAGTCCATATGATGACTGATGATACACGTCGAGCACTCTTTACCATTCTCAAGGCATCCACAGCTGGACATCCACAATGGCTTCAACAGCATGATCTTACCAGCCTCTCAACAGCCCAATGGCGTCAAATCATGCACTACGCACAATTAGAGCAAATCGAGAGTTTTCTCAATCGAGGCATACGTATATTGGGGCTTAAAGCACCTGACACCACTGTGCATAATATACCATGCTACTTACCCGTGGATTACACTCAGGTGAAAACCATCGCAGCTTCTATTGGCAATATGTTTCCTACTGAAAATGAAAGATTACTCGCCACATTCAAGTTCCTTCAACGACAGCTGTCTTCCCACAGATTAACAATCTTGCATCTGCTTGAACTTGAACGCGAGATCCGCGAACATGACATTGATGAGGGACTTCTTTGCGAGACCTTAGAAGAGAACCGTCTGTTAACATTTGCTTCACGTCTGATGGGTGTTCTCAACTATTTCACCAATTTCGAAGAGGGCCTCATGCCCGTAGCTCCTCTACAAGACAGGCAGACAAAAAAAATAACTCATCTGATTACAAACCACTTGAAAATATGACTCAAAATAGCAACAAATCACTTTCCACAGACTTACATTATCTCCAGTTACTCAGTCAGTCGTTTCCCACTATAGCCGACGCTTCTACAGAAATTATTAATTTAGAAGCTATCATGAACCTGCCCAAAGGCACAGAGCACTTCATGGCCGACCTGCATGGTGAAAGTGAAGCATTTCTACATATTCTAAAGAATGCATCAGGAAACATCAAGAGAAAAGTTAATGAACTATTCGGAAACAACATACGTGAATCAGAAAAGAAGGAACTGTGCACACTCATTTATTACCCCGAACAGAAACTTGAACTGGTGAAAGCCACAGAGACAGAGCTTGATGACTGGTACCACATCACCATTCACCAGCTTGTCAAGGTAGCCCGTGATGTATCTTCTAAATATACGCGTTCCAAGGTTAGGAAGTCTCTTCCACCCGACTTTGCATATATCATTGAAGAACTTCTTCACGAGCGGACCGAAGATAACAACAAGACAGCCTATGTGAATGTCATTGTCGATACTATCATCACAACAGGCCGAGCTGACGACTTCATTTGTGCCCTATGCTTTGTTATTCAGCGTCTATCTATAGACCAACTTCACTTACTTGGTGACATCTTCGATCGTGGACCAGGTGCTCACATCATTATGGATACGCTCCGTCAGTATAACTCATGGGACATCCAATGGGGCAACCACGATGTGCTCTGGATGGGAGCTTGCTCTGGTAATAAGGCATGCATCTGTAATGTCCTCCGTTTGTCATTACGTTATGCAAACATGGCAACGCTTGAGGAAGGTTATGGTATCAATTTGCTGCCTCTGGCTACTTTCGCTATGGAGGTTTACGGGGAAGACCCCTGCCTTGAATTCATGCCTCGCCTCCTTAAGGGTCAGCAGATGGACGAGAAGACACTTCTTCTCACTGCCCGTATGCATAAAGCCATCACAGTTCTTCAGTTCAAGGAGGAGGCACGCATTATCAAGCGTCATCCTGAGTGGGAGATGACCGACCGTTGTCTTCTTGACAAAGTTGATTACCAGCACCAGTTATGCACTATTGATGGTCATGCATACCCCATGAAGTCATGCACATTTCCAACCATCAATCCCGATAATCCAGATGAGCTCACATCCGAGGAACAACTCCTGATGGACCGTTTGACCCACTCTTTCGCCGTGAGTGAGAAGCTACAGAAACACATTCGCACACTATTAAGCCACGGATGCATGTACGCTATTTACAATGCAAACCTGTTATTCCATGCCAGCATTCCCCTCAATGCCGATGGTACACTTAAAGAGGTTCTACTTTACGACAACAAATACAGTGGCAAACAGCTACTTGAAAAGACAGGCCAGATGATACGCACGGCATTCACTGCAGATAGTGCCCCGGAAGAGCGTGCATACGCTAGAGACTATTTCCTATACCTATGGTGTGGTCCAGACTCTCCACTTTTCGACAAGTCCAAGATGGCAACCTTCGAACGTTACTTCCTGATAGACAAGGAAACCTATAAAGAAGCCAAGGGTTATTATTTTCTTCTGCGTGACCAGCCAGACGTATGTGACCGCATTCTGGATGCCTTTGGTGTGCAGGGGCCACAACGCCACATTATCAACGGCCATGTTCCTGTGCATGTTGCCAAGGGAGAGAACCCAATCAAGGCAGGCGGTCGTCTGATGGTTATTGACGGAGGGTTCTCTGAGGCCTATCATCAAGAAACAGGCATAGCAGGTTACACGTTAGTTTATCACTCACGCGGTTTCCAACTTGTTCAGCATGAGCCATTCACGTCAGCATCGGACGCAGTACTTCGTGGCACAGACATCAAGTCAACAACTCAGATTGTAGAAATGTCGGCTCACCGTATGCTGGTAGCCGACACTGATAAGGGTCGTGAGTTGCGCTCTCAGGTATCTGACCTCAAAGAACTGTTGTATGCCTACCGACACGGTCTTCTTAAAGAGAAGAGGAGCTGACCGCTTTCCTCTTCTCGTTTTACTTTGAGTTTTGGAACAGCCGGCTCTGTCTCGAGCATATAACTAGCCGTTCAATTTTTGCCATCTGCTGTCGGTTGGCTTCATTGAGTGTAGTATATACCGTAAACTCTACATTGTTTACATAAGTTTTTCCTTTGATTTCCATCATGACACCGTCCCCGACACCAACAATTCGAGGCTCTGTGTCTTTTCCGTTGACCCAAGCACGATCAGCAATAGTGATACCTGCTGTCAGTGTAAAATCCAACGACCCATCGTTGTTCTGTGTAACTTGCTTGACTTTGAAAGGAGCAACTAGTTTTACTCCCGCCAGCGTTGAAGTATCAACGGCGGTAGGGATAATCTGTCCATGGAATGCGAGCAAAGCCGTTTTCTGAGCAGATTTGTCGTTCATTGATGTAGCAATTGGGGCAAAAGGTTTCTGAGCTTCATTTTTGCACCCAACAAATACCATGCCCAAAAGAGGCATCAACAATAAGGCTAGCAATACTTTCTTCATCATTTTTCCTTGATATGATTAATTAAACATTTAGGTATATTCAGCGGCTATGACAGCTTTGACTAATAATATTTATTTTGCAAAGATAATAAATGTGTTGAAATGAACAATAAACAATGATTAAATTTAACGTTTTTATATGAAAATGATTCACCCTACCCCTCCCCCCGGAATACAGTGTGTTAAGGAATAAAACATACGTATTGGACCTATATTGACATAAGGTTCTATATAAAGTGGATGATTTTTGCATGGTCAAACATATTTTTTGAAAAATACTTGCAAAAAAATTTGCAGGAGTAAAATAAAAGCATTACCTTTGCACCGCATTTGAGAGAAGATGCTGCGGTAACATACCGGAAAGGAAGTTTGGGTGAGTGGCTGAAACCAGCAGTTTGCTAAACTGCCGTGCGGGTTACCGTACCGGGGGTTCGAATCCCCCAGCTTCCGCTTGACTTCAAGTTTTAATAGAAACTAAACGGTCGGTTCATCTAACGGTTAGGATACAAGATTCTCAATCTTGGCATAAGGGTTCGATTCCCTTACCGACTACACAATACACCTGTAAGTTAGCAGCCTACAGGTTTTTTATTCCATTATTCCTCATATCTCCTTCCCCAGCATCGCAGCATTTGTTGGTAGAGTTTTTCCTCTGACGGAGTGTGCTGTGCATGCCAAAGTCGCTTGTCTGTCAAACCATCAGGAAGATATTGCTGTGGTGTGAAATTTGACGGATAGTCATGTGGGTATTTATAACCGTCATGATAGCCTAAGTCTTTCATCAGTTTTGTAGGAGCATTTCGTAGCGGCAGTGGAACTGGCAGATTTCCTGTCTGACGTACAAGACTTAAAGCAGTATCTACTCCCAAATACGCAGAATTGCTCTTTGGAGAGGATGCCAAATAGACTGTTGCCTCAGCTAAGGGGATACGTCCTTCTGGCCAGCCTATTTTCATAACTGCATCAAATGCAGCATTAGCCAACAACAAGGCATTTGGATTGGCAAGCCCTACATCTTCAGCAGCTGAAATAACCAATCGTCGTGCAATGAACTGAGGGTCTTCCCCACCCTCAATCATCCGTGCCAACCAGTAAAGTGCAGCATCAGGGTCGCTTCCGCGAATACTTTTGATAAAGGCAGAGATAATGTCATAATGCATTTCACCATCCTTGTCGTATGCCAAAGGGTTTTGCTGTAGGCAATTATCGACCAATTCATCTGTAATAACGAGTTCACCGTCTTCAGAAGAAACTGGAGAATCAGATACTAACTCTAAGATATTTAGAAGCTTACGAGCATCCCCTCCACTATATCTTAAAATGGCACCCGATTCTTTAACAGTGATGTGACGTTCACGAAGATAAATGTCTTGGTGGAGTGCACGGTCGAGCAGTAGCAATAAATCTTCCTTTTCAAGCGGTTTCAAAACATATAGCTGACAACGTGAAAGCAACGGTCGTATAACCTCGAAGGATGGGTTCTCGGTTGTTGCTCCGATGAGGGTAATGACACCTTTTTCCACTGCTCCTAAGAGCGAGTCTTGCTGTGATTTGGAGAAACGATGTATTTCATCAATGAAGAGTATTGGTGATTCCTGATTGAAGAAACGTTCTTTTTGTGCCCGTTCAATGACTTCACGTACGTCTTTTACCCCACTAGTTACAGCGGAGAGGGTATAGAAAGGCACCTCGAGCTGTGTTGCTACAATTCGTGCCAATGTTGTTTTGCCCACGCCTGGTGGTCCCCACAAGATAAAGGAGCTAATGTGTTTAGCTTCAATCATGCGTCGCAATACAGCGCCAGGTCCAACCAGATGGTGCTGTCCAATGTATTCGTCCAGTGTCCGTGGACGTAGTCGTTCTGCTAATGGTTGTGACATATCGTCTGCAAAGATACAAATATTTTCTTGTTTTCTTGCATATTATGTTTTTTTTTGTACCTTTGCACTAAATTGAATAAGGAATATATAACTATTTAAAATAAACAATGAGAACAAAGCAAGAAGAAAAAGCCTCTTCAGTGAAAAAGAGCTTATCACTGAAGACCCTCACAAAGAGTTCCGTATGGGACGTTCAAGAGAATGACATATTCAGGATGTGGGAAAGTGCTAGCAAGGATGCAGAGATTCGTGAGAATCTCCGTCGCTATACAGACATCATCCGCAGTGCTTTTATGATTGAGGAATTAACCGAAACAGAAAAGGATGCTGCAAAAAAGAAATACGTCAAACAAGGTTACAAAGTTGGCCAGATACGCATTGACGACCAGACGAAGGTAACATGGGCCATCAAAAAGCGTCCTATTATGCGGGTTACCGACCTGACGTATGAGAACATCCGCCACATTTCTGCAGCAAAGCTTATCGAGGTTCTTGACCGTAACTTCGGTGGGGGATGGGACTCGCTGTCTCAGTCCATCCAGGACATCATTGAGAGTGGTTTCGACATCTCAACGACCACATTACCAAAGGATCGTCTTCACAAGCCTGGAGGCATGTACGAGAAAAAAGTGGCTGATGGTTTTGAAGTGTTAGAGGTAGAGAAAGGCTCTTGGGTTGAAGCCATCTTTGCCAAGCAAAAGCCCGAGGCAGAGAAACCACGACTGAAGCTACAATCAGAAAAGTATTTAGATTCTGACGATGAAGAAGGCGAACTGCCTATTGATGATTATCGCAACCATGACGAAGAGGACGAGGAACCAGAGGAACCCCTATCTTTTGACGATGACGAGATCACCGAGGAAAACTACCGCACAACGTTCGAGATAGAGACTGACCCGTCTGAGGAAGCCAATGGTCTAGAAGAATATGAAGACGATTAACACAACTAACCTCATAATAACAATCTAAAAACGCATGAACGCTATTCCTTCCGTATTCTGGCTTATACCGATAGCATCGGTATCTGCATTGGCGATGGCCTGGTTCTTCTTCCGCCAAATGATGGCGGAGGACGAAGGCACGCCTCGCATGAAAGAAATTGCAGCCTACGTACGTAGTGGTGCAATGGCTTATCTGAAACAACAGTACAAGGTGGTGACCATTGTGTTCGTCATCCTGGCTATTCTCTTCTCTTTTATGGCATACGTGCTACACGTTCAGAACGAATGGGTACCGTTTGCTTTCTTGACAGGAGGTTTCTTCTCTGGACTGGCAGGTTTCTTTGGAATGAAGACTGCCACCTACGCTTCAGCTCGTACCGCTAATGCTGCGCGTAAGAGTCTCGACAGTGGTCTGCGCATTGCTTTCCGTTCAGGAGCCGTAATGGGTTTAACCGTTGTAGGCCTTGGACTGTTAGACATTGCCATTTGGTTTATTGTGCTTAACATCTTCTACGAAGGCGAAAACATGGCACTCATTACCATTACAACGACAATGCTGACTTTTGGCATGGGTGCATCTACTCAGGCACTTTTTGCTCGTGTGGGTGGTGGCATTTACACAAAAGCCGCTGACGTAGGAGCAGACATTGTAGGTAAGGTGGAAGCTGACATCCCAGAGGACGACCCTCGTAACCCAGCCACCATAGCTGACAACGTAGGCGACAATGTTGGTGACGTGGCAGGTATGGGAGCCGACCTTTATGAGAGCTATTGTGGTAGTATCTTGTCAACAGCCGCTTTGGGAGCAACAGCATTTGCCATGGTACCAGAAATGCAGATCAAGGCTGTCATTGCTCCTATGTTAATTGCTGCAGTTGGTGTATTCCTTTCGTTGTTAGGCATTTTTCTGGTAAGAACGAAAGAGGGTGCTACAATGAAAAACCTATTGCACTCGCTGTCGTTAGGAACAAATGTTAGTGCCGCATTGATAGCTGTTGCAACATTTGCCATACTTTACCTCTTAGATATTGATAATTGGTTGGGGCTTTCATTCTCAGTCATCACAGGTCTGGCTGCTGGTGTCATTATTGGTCAAGCTACCGAGTACTACACTTCACACAGCTACAAACCAACACAGCGCATCTCAGAGGCTGGTCTGACAGGATCAGCAACGGTTATTATAAAAGGCATAGGTACAGGAATGATTTCAACCTGTATCCCCGTCATCACCATTGGAGTAGCTATTATGCTAAGCTACATGTTTGCAAACCACTTCAACCTGACAATGTCAGCAGAAAGCATAGCCCACGGACTATATGGAATAGGTATTGCAGCAGTTGGCATGCTCTCGACACTGGGTATTACATTGGCTACTGACGCATATGGTCCCATAGCCGACAATGCGGGCGGTAATGCTGAGATGAGTGAATTGGGTGACGAAGTTCGCCACCGTACCGATGCTTTAGACGCT
>JAFPED010000129.1 GCA_017423565.1 Prevotella sp.
CAAAGAGAAACTACTAAGCGACATTTACGACGAAACTTATCCGTTTGAAGAATGAAAATTGATTTACCCAATATGGATTTTGATATTCCATCTATTCCAGACCCACATTTTGAGCCTAAAATAAACTATAAGGCTTTGGAACGGTGGAACTCTGCCTCCAGGCTATACGGTAGAGATGCTGATGGAACCACATGAGTCACACCCAAGAAACCGGCTGATGGCTAACGTGTTCTATCTGGCTGGTTTTATAGAGGCATGGGGACGCGGCTATGAGAAGATACGTGAAGCGTTTGAGAAAGAAAAGCTGGAAGTTCCCGTGTTTGAAGAAGTGCGTGGTGGAATGATGGCGACAATAAAGCGTGAGAAGTTCATGGCGATACAAGCAAAGGGTGGTGTCGTAGACAACGATAAAGATGTCGTAGATGTTGTCATAGACGATGTCGTAGATAAACTTTCTGAGCGTCAGTTGGTTATATATAAAATGATTAGAAAGTCTGTCGTAGATGGTGTCGTAGAAACGGCAACCTCTATAGCGAACAAAATAAACCTCTCATCACGAACCATTCAACGAGATTTAACACGGCTCAAAGATTTGAATGTCATCAAACATGAGGGGCCAGACAATGGTGGTGAATGGGTGATTCTGAAAGAACTGAATGTATAAGGAGATGTATCAAGATTTACACATGAGCCTGCTGTTCTCATAATAAAGTCTATCTTCCAATTATCTGCGGAGTCTTGCAGAAATTGGAAGATAGACGACTTACTTTCTTAACTGTTTCTTGATGCTGTCAGACTCGCGCATCAGCCTTTGGCCTTCCTGCTCCCGCTGTTGTGCTGCTACTTCCATTTGGTGGCGGCGACGAATGGAATCCTCATAGTTCTTGGACGAGCCAAGCGACCTGAGGTCGAGCGGATGACGAACTGCTGGCACTGGTACTTTTTTTGAAATGCTTTTTCGGCAATTTAATGCAGATTGTTGAGTCGAAAACCATTCAGTTTAAAATGCGTCATTCTGAGTTAATTCTCCAAAATCCGTCTTTCGTTACAGACTTTTTTTGTAACTTTGCAGCCAAATCAAAAAACAGTCTTCCAATTATGACACTATACCCTAAACTCATCATGGATGCACTGGCAACTGTGACGTATGCCGGTACCAAAAAGAATCTTGTTGACAGTAACATGGTAGTTGACACGCCTGCAATTAATGGCCAGACAGTGAAAGTGGTGTTGGAGTTTCCTCGCGATACCGACCCATTTCTGAAATCTACCGTGAAGGCTGCTGAGGCAGCTATTAAGTACCACTGCGGCAAGGATGTGGAGGTGGAAATCATAACCGAGTTTAAGTCGAAGCCACGTCCAGCGGTAGAAAAGCTTTTACCTGATGTTAAGAATATCATTGCCGTCAGCTCCGGCAAAGGTGGCGTAGGCAAGAGCACCGTTGCGGCGAACTTAGCCATCGCCTTGGGTAGGCTGGGTTATAAAGTCGGTTTGCTGGACTGTGACATTTTCGGTCCTTCGCAACCTAAAATGTTTCAGGTGGAGGATGCCCGTCCCTATGCTGTGAATGTGGATGGCCGTGACCTAATAGAACCTATTGAGAAGTATGGTGTAAAGCTGCTCTCTATTGGTTTCTTCGTCAGTCCAGACACGGCGACACTGTGGCGTGGTGGTATGGCGACGAACGCCTTGAAACAACTGATAGCTGATGCCGACTGGGGGGCATTAGACTATTTTATCCTTGACACCCCTCCTGGCACGAGCGACATCCACCTGACGCTGCTTCAGACGCTCTCTATCACCGGCGCTATCATTGTATCTACTCCTCAACAGGTAGCATTGGCCGATGCACGCAAGGGCATAGACATGTATAGGAACGAGAAGGTGAATGTCCCCATCTTAGGACTGGTAGAGAACATGGCATGGTTTACGCCAGCAGAACTACCAGCGAACCGCTACTACATTTTCGGCAAGGAAGGCTGTAAGCAGTTAGCTGAAGAGATGGGTGTTCCTTTGCTTGCACAGATTCCATTGGTACAAGGTATCTGCGAGAGCGGTGACGCGGGTCAGCCCGCCGCCCTGAACAGTGACAGCATGACAGGCCTGTCGTTCATCAACCTGGCTCAGAGTGTGGTTACTGTTGTCAACCGTCGTAACAAGGAGTTACCTAAGACAAAGATAGTTGGTGTAAAATAATACCCGTTCAGGAATCACGCTTCACTTCCCTGAGGTTCCATTTTTTCTGTCCTTTTGGCTTGATAGAACTGGAACCGATAGACAGCACACGCCATGAGGAAGTATATTGCGGTCTGACCCCACAGGCACCGGAACTCGTTGATCACGTCAGTGGGTTCAGCCCCCATGGAATTAAGTCGTATGAACGCCCTTGCTCCGAACGTGCTGGGGAAGAGCCAGCTGATGCCCTGCCAGAAGCCCGGGATGTTGCTCTGTGGCCAGCTTGCTCCCGTAAGGAAGAGGAGCGGGACACTGACGAAGACCATGAGTAGCATGACGTTTTCGCGATATCTTACCAAGCAAGAAACCAACATTCCAAAGAAGATGCATGCCAACAGATAAGGTAGCATGACGATGAGCAGTGACTGCCATGAAGCCAGGTGCGGGAAGCCAAAGATTCTTGGAACGACGAGCATGAGCCACGCACTGATAACGAGATAAATCATAAAGTAGCACAATGCTTTTCCAAGGACTATGGGAATGGTACGCTGGTAATGCGGATTATGAACAGGAATCAGACTTCCATGAGGATTCTCCTCACGAGCAGAGCCAGCGGAGAGTCCGATGCCCAGGACCA
>JAFPED010000130.1 GCA_017423565.1 Prevotella sp.
CAGAAAAGTCCAGTTCAAACTGGTTCTGCTGCTCATAGAATTCCTTTCGTGTATCAATGGATGTAGGCTCGAATGTTGACTGTCCATTGAAGAAATTGACAACATCCATCAGCGTGTCCATGCCATAGACGTCCAGTTGGTTGACCACGGCAGCCTCGCGGATATTTTGCTTGGGTACAATCAGTCCTTTGAACTTCTCTTTGCGCGCACGTATGGCAATAGGCAGTGCACCGCGAACAGGCATCAGCTTACCGTCAAGCCCCAATTCGCCAACAAGCATGTATTGCTGGAGTAAAGAGCTATCTACCTTGTTATTGGCAGCCATGATGCCAATGGCCAATGGCAGGTCGTAGCTGGATCCCTCTTTCTTGATGTCTGCTGGCGACAGATTAATGGTGATGTCCATGGTGGGCATCTTGAATCCGTTGTTTACAAGTGCGGCCTTAATACGGTCGTAGCTTTCCTTTACCGCCGTGTCAGCCAGTCCTGTCAGGTGGAACTGTACGCCTCTTGTCATGCTGACTTCAACAGTTACCGTTGTTACCTCCAGTCCGTTGACGGCTGCGCAATATGTTTTTACAAGCATAGTATTTTAGTTAATTATTTAAAGTTCTTATGCTCAATTGTCCATTGTGGATAGTCCTTCAGGTCTCCTCCGATGAAGAGTGTCTCATGCTCGTTCTTTCCTTTCAGTTGCCAGTCGAGCCATGCCCGTACCATTCGTGCGTTGTCTCCACCGTTAGCTTGCTCGTAGGTGCCGCCATGTCCACTCTGGGTGTTGTCAGCCAGTACGACAGGAACATGTTTGATGGCCTTGTAGTCCATCTGTGCATTCTTCCATGCCACATCAGTAGTGCCACCCACCAGGTACAGAATAGGTCCATGAAGGTTCTTCAGTGACTTACGGCTGGCATCAGCCATCGTCATCTTACCCATGCCGGCATTCAGTATAAGATAGGTCTTCAGCCTTGGGTCCCCAGCATTAGCCAGTACTTGTGCTCCACCACAGGAGTGTCCTGCAGCAGCTATTTTCTCAATGTCTATCTTATTATAATAAGGTGAGGCAGGGTCGTTGGCTTGTTGGCAAACCCAGTCGAGTGCTTTCTTGACCATGGATGACGGGGTGTGTTGGTCTTTCTCGTGCTGAGCAAACATCTGTAGCTCACCTATAGCCACTACTACATAGCCGTAAGATGCCAGGTCTGTGAGCATGTTCTCATAGCCTATGCTGGTGTCCATGCACCCTCCATTACAGAAGATGAGTATGGGCAGCTTCTCTGTTTTCACCGTGCCATGGCTAAAGAAGTTTGGACGTTCCGTCATCATAGCGGCATCCATGTTGCAGGGGCGATAGACAACAAAGTCAGTCAGCGATTTCTCACGAACTGCAATGGCCTTATGAGGTCCGCTGCCTCCATATTCTGGAACCTTCATCTGCTCAAAGCTTATCGTAGGGTCTTGGTGTTTGAGGTGACGTGCAAAGAAGGCATCCAAGGCGGGTCGTGTGAATTCCAGTTGTTTATCAAAAGCCACTCCGTGGTCACCATGTACCTTTACATAATCCACCTGCGTGCCAGTCTGTTGCATCTTTGTGACCCAGTCTTCTGTCAGATTTGGCTTGACAATAGGGTCTTCTCCGCCTTGTAGCACGAGGAAAGGAGTGTTGGTATGCCTAATGTAGCCTATGGGCCACCATTCAGGATGGTCATTCCAAGGAATGTTTGGGTTGCCTATCTCCGTAGGAGGTGCGCCTCCTGCAGCACAAGCCACTCCGGCTGTCAGCCCTGCCATGAGCGACAAGTGTCCTCCTGCCGAATGTCCATAGGTACCTATACGTTCTGGGTCGATGCCTAACTTCTGGGCATTCTCTTTCATCCATTTGACAGCATGTTGCACATCTTCTATGCAAGCAGGCATTGGTGCCTCCTGAACCAGACGGTAGTTCATGTTGGCCACTACGTATCCTTTCAGTGCATAGTCAATCATCAGCGAGCGATATACTTGGTCGTTTTTTGAGCCGGCGCTCCATCCTCCACCATGAATAATGAGAATAGCGGGTCGGTCATGTGTTGGTCCGAAGAGAGGTTCAGCCAAATCAAGAATGGTGTTAGGACCCACATCGTTGCGATATGCGACGTTTTCGGTTACTTTGATTTCGCGGTTCTCTGTGTGTTGTGCCATTACTGCTGTTGTAATGAGTAATGCGATGATTATTAGTTTAGCCTTCATACTATTGTTTTAAGTTTCAGATTATCGCACAAAGATACAACAAATTTTTTAATTGGAGTAATTATTGTTGATTTTTCATCATAATGGGTTCAATACGAGTTTGATTTAGGCTAAAAGGGCGTTCCCATAGGTGGGAAAATGATTTCAAACCAGTTGTGACTGTAATTTAGGTTATTAGGATGGGGGAGTGGTAGTAAGGTCTATGCCTCTCTGAAGGCTCTGGGTGACATACCTTTCTGTCGTGTGAAGAACTTGCTGAAGGATGGTGTGTCAGCAAAATGCAGTTGTTCTGCTATCTGTGTGATGCTTAGCTGTGAATGGCGAAGTAGGAAAGCCGCTTTGTCGGCGAGCATCTGGTTGATGTAGTCAACGACGGTACGTTCTGCTATTAGGCGTACTACTCTTGATAGGTAGATAGTAGTGATGTTGAGCTTAGATGCGTAGAAAGCGATGTCGTGGTGTTCGCTGAAATGCTGTGTCATCAGTTGTATGAAGTCCATAAATATTTTCTCCATACGTGCTGGATGCTGACTTTTTTGTCCGGTTCTCACCTGAGCTCTCTTCACTTCGAGAAGGAATACAGTGTAGAGTGCGTTCAGTATAGGCTCCGTGTAGCTTTCGTCAGTGTCCTGATAGTGTTTTATTTTGCTTATTGTGACGAGGAGTTGTTGCGCATCGGAGCCTGACAGTCTTATAAAAGGCTCGTTTTTCTGCAGGATGGGCATATAGGCAATGTCGAGTATGCCGATAATGGCAGCTGATGCATTGCCGATGGTTTCATCAACTGTGAGGCAGACATCTTCGTAGTCATCGGCTACGCTGTCTGTTGTTACCTCAATGCCAGGTGCACAGATGCAGAGGTCGTCAGGCTGAAGAACCAGTTTCTTTCCGTTATAGACAATATTGAGCCACCCTTTTGTGACGAGTGTGAAGCGGAAAGTGTTCTTATAGTCTTGTCCAGTATTCATTGAGTCTTAGGTTTTTGTGTGGTTTTAGCTGGTGAATTCAATAATTGCGCATACCTCATTGTCCACGGCCAAGGAGACGATGATGTTGTTAGCAACATGGTAAACGGTTGGTATGAGCATGTCGCCCTGTTTTGCTGCCACGCGGTACTCTACTCTTAGTCCGCTGACGATGAAGTCTTCTGGCAGCATCTCCATGGCTATACGCACGTAGTTGGCATTGTTCATGTGCTTGTTGTAGTCGATGTCAGCCCTCATTACCTGCACAGGTTCCATTATGTTGCCTTGCTCTTTCGGGAGGATGATACGCCGATCGGCATAGTTCATGTCGAGCTGCGGTTCCAAGGTCATGGCATCTATGGTTGTCTGGTCAACGCGTTTGAGCTTTCCAGTTGTCTTATCGACGAAGGCTCCCATACTCCATGTCCTATAGCACGGTTTCCCTTCTGCATCATAGATGAAGGTATTGCGAAAGCCGAACATGGGTTTCATGCCATAGACGGATGTGGTTACCGTGAGTTGTTCTTTGTAGGCAGGTACTCTCAGTATTTCCACCTGTCGTGAGGCGAGCAGTTGTGCCATGTTCTGCTGGGTGAAGTATTGTTTGACAACGGGTTCTGAGTCAATCCACATCTCTGAGCAGTCCTGCATCATCTGGAGTGCGGAATAGAGTTTGAGTTGTCCCTGACTGTCGCAGGTGCTTGTTGTTACTTTGTAGTTGAGGCTATACATATAAAGAGAAGTTAAAAACTAAAGGCAATGACATAGCGCATGCCCCACTTGGGACTGGTGGGTAAGTCGTTGTAGTTCAGTCGTCTGACATATTCGACATGGAAGAATTTGAAGATGTTATGGACACCCAATACCAGTTCGGCATATGGTCGTTCTGGGTCCATGACGTGTGTTCCTTCAGGGAAGTACATCAGTCGGCTGTTACCCTTGTTCTGTTCGAGGTACGGGTTGTTCTTGTCCGACAATGCTCCCCAAAGCACCCTTATGCCGATGTATTCGCGCCAGTGTAGCTTCTTGATGAGTGGCAGTCGGTTGAATATTTTTCCGTTCATGTCCCATGAGAGCATGAGAGACGCATAGCGGTCGTTAAGGAACTCCATGGTATTGATGAGATTAAATGTCTCAGGCAGGATGATGTATGACTGATTGGCAGCAGGATGTATGAGGAGCGGGTAGGGAACTTGGTTCCACTGTATGCCACCCTTCATGGCAAGGTCTATTTTTCCCCAGCTGCTGCCAAGCCAGAATCGTTTGAAGATTCCGATCTCAGTATATTGGTAGTTGTACTGTCCGCCAAGTATGCCATTGAAACCAATGGTGTGAGAGATATTGAACACAGGGCTGTCGAGATTGATGACACGCCGACGTAGTTTGTTGTTGATATACGTCTCTCCTGGAGCATATCGCAGTCGGGCAGAAATCTCAGTAGTACGTATGAAGTCACCATTTCCTGTCTTAATGAATTGTGTAGGCATTGGCCTGTCCAGTGTTTGGAAGGTCATGAGTCCGCAGCTCTCGTTCTCTTCCAGCTTTCCTGTTACCGACAGTTTCATTCCCCAGTCAGTTTCGTAGTCAAACGTTACTTGCTGGCGGTTGTAGAACATCATTTTGTGTGTGTCGGTCCATTTGAGTGCGACCATGAAGTTATCCTTGTCAGTATCCATAAAGCGGTCGCCCGGCGAGCAGACATCCTTTGATAAGGAGATGGTCATGGTTCGTCGTGGGAACTCGTGAGGCAGATATTTCTTGGAGTTCAGTGAGTACGTGAACTCTGCATTGTAGTAGTCTTTTTTCGAAGACCACCCGTGACCATAGTAGCCGGAGAAGAAGAAGTGCTTGGAGAGGTTGGCGGTGGTCTTTGCGGAGAGTCGTGTTCGCCATCCGTCAACATAGTTCCTTGTAAGTATAGTATTGACCGGACAGATGTCAATGTAGTTAGGAGTACTTGTCTCAACGGAGTTCTCGAAGAGCGCCTTGAGTCCGAAGATGACATACTTCATTCCTTTGACGTTCTCGATGCGGTTAATGAATTTCTCCATAGAGTTCTCGCTCTTTGTCAGTTGCACCTGTCGGTATTGGTTCCAGAAGTCATCGTCGCGCATCTGTGCATTTGCCTCTATACGCTCGTCCGTCCTGCCTCGGAAGAGTTTCTTGGGTATGGGTTCAAAAGCATACTCCGACAGTCGGGTAGTTCGTGTGACAATAGCTTGTCGTAGGAAACTGAAGAGCTCCAGTTCGGTACTCATGTCATCCTTTGTGAGCACCCACTGTCCGTTGGGCAGTTGTTCGTAGTCTTGCAGTATGCTAACGTTTTTAACGAAGTTGACTGTTGACTGCTGTGGTATGGTCATTTCACAACGGCGCACATGGAGTGAAGAGTCTTTGAGTATGTAGAGGTCGCCTCTGAATCCCATGTCGCCTTGGTTGTTTGGAATGAAGTGCAGGTGTATGCATGTGTCGCGCTCAATGGTGAGCGTGTCTTCTATATAATAATGGTAGAAGTTGATGCCCTCGTTGGAGAGTGGTGACACAAAGGGATACTGCAACAGCCGGATGTGATCTTTGTATATGTCCACATTGGTGAAGACATCCTTCAAGACTGTGTTGAGGATGTCACCAGTCTGAAAGAAGTCGTTGACTCCTTTAGACGTCTGTCCCATGATGATGGTCTTTTCTGAACGGGGATTCTTGCGATAGATTCTTTGTGCTACGGTCTCATCGACACTCAGAGGCAGAATCATCTTACCCGTTTTGGGATGGACCTCCACCTGTTCTACCAACCATGGGTGTTTCTTGAATGGTCCCTGCTCTAACTGCTCAGGCTTCAGGTCGTTGAGCGAGAGCGTAATTTTCTCGTACTTGTTATATTGATAGTAGTCGTTTACTGACAGGTCTGTCAGTTTCTTGGCTGCTACGACACGTCGCATCAGTTCTACTGCCGGATTGTTTTTCCGGCTATAGCGTCCCCTTTTAGCTTTGACAGTGACCTCGCCGAGTGTCTGTTTGTCTGGTTTGAGCTTGATGTTCAGTCGTGCTTTAGTCTTTGACGTGACGGCAATCATTCGTGGCTTATAGCCTATGGCGCTGAACGTGATGTTCCATCCTTCGTGCCGTGCAATTTTGTATTTACCGTCGATGTCGGATATTGCCGCAATGTTGTGACCTTTATAAACGACGCTTACAAAGGGTATGGAGTCTCCTGTCTCCTCATCGGTGACAATACCTGTAATCTGTGCATGCCCATAGGCACACATCATACCAAGAAGTATAATGAATATATGTCGCAATGTTCTCATTTAAAGGTATATTCAGTGTAATCCGTCTTCCTGCCATTCATTCTCAGTTTGATGAACGAGTTAGTTTTGGCATCAATGACAAGCACAAAGGATGTAAACATCTGACGTCTCTTCTTTCCAGAAGGAGTAATGGTAATGGTCTTCTGTCCATTCTTTGTGCTGACAGTCAGTTCGTTGGAAGCAGGAATAGGTTGTCCGTTGATAACAGCCTTGAGTACCTTGTGGAAGGTGTCAAACTGCACGTTCTTTTTACTGTCTGTAGTATGTTTCTTCCCCCCAATGGTCATGGTAAACTTTGTTCCATCCATGATAAGCTGTTCGCGTCCGCCATCAGTTGAAATACAAATGTAGTCGGGTTTGCGGATGGTCATGTTGCCTGTTGTTACAGCATCTGTTGTTACAGCAGCCCGATGTTGGGTTCGTGTGACACTTTGTGCGACGCTGAGTGTGAAATGTAATGTGACCATTAATAAAATCAACAAGAGCTTTTTCATAAGAGATCGTTGTTTAAGAGATTATTATTCAGTTTAATATTTTCTTTATTAATGTTTGGCCTTCTACCTCTGCGCATGTTTTGAGGGCAGTCATTGTGACACCCTCTACGCCATGAAGCATTAGGTTCTGACCTGTGAGCAGCAGATTAGGAATGGGCGTACGTGGCGAGAGCATGGTGAGTAGCAGGTTACGACAGTCTTTGCGTAGTCCGTATGCCGAACCGTTAGGGGTAAGGGTGTAGTCACGCCAAGTCAGTGGTGTACTTGTGTATTGCTCTTCAATCATTTGCCCTAATCCGGGTATTTGTGTCTCTGCCAGTTCGATGCATTCGTTTGCCAAGCGTTCCTTCATGGCTTTATAGTCTGCACAGCGATGCCCAACACTCGTGTCTGCCCACTGCTGGCAAGCGTCCCATGTCATGGGTGTGAGCAGGTCAATCTGCCTGACATACTGAGAATTGTCTTCGGGAACACGTGCGCTTACCATAACACCGCCTACCGTCTTGCTCTCTTCATAGAAAGTCCAGACATTGGCTTTACGGTAAATGAATTTATTGTGGTTGAAGTATCGTAGTGTCTCTGGCTTCAGTAACAGTGATGTGGTAAAGGCTCCAAAGGTGTTCTGCAACATGTTAAAGCGGCGTCGGAACACGTTTTTCAACATATGGCTGTCCTTCACCATGGCAAAAGTCTGCACTGGGTGTATGTCGCTGATGAAGATGTCGGCCTCATAGGTTTCACCATTGGTGCACCTGACAGCCTCTAATTGTCCGTTTCTTTCTATGAACTCCGTAGCCTCAGTCTTACAGATGATGTCACCGCCATTGGCTCGAATGTTGTCAGTCAGCGTCTGAACCAAGAGGTTTCCACTGCCCTGGAGTCGCCAGCTACTGCCAATAAAACTACTGTTGCCGTGTGCAAAGGTGAACAGTGGAAGCGACTCGGGTCGTAATTCCATCTTCAGTGCCGAACCTGACAGCACGTTGATGAGCAGGTCGTCATGGAATGTTTCGTGCAGATAGTTGTAGGCACTGAAACCAAAGTTGTTGTACATACCTTGTGAATCCAGAGGTTCCTCATCTATCCTTTGCAGCATCTGCACGTATTGTGTCAATGACTGTCGCTCATGTGGGAACTGTTCTGCCAGGGTATCGACAAAATGGTCGTAGCCCTCAGCAAAGCGGAACGTTTGCTGTCCAATGGTAATATGGTCGAAACCATCGGCATCAAGCCGTTTCCATGGAAGCTTCATCAGTCCCAGGTAGTCGAAGATACGCTGTAGTCGCTGTCCTTCAGCCAGTCCGCCAATGTAGTGTAGCCCAGTGTCGAAGGAATGACCTCTTCGCTGAAAGCTCTGCATACAGCCTCCAGCAATAGTTTGCCGTTCCAGCACTAACACATGTCTGCCGTGCCGTGACAGCAATGAAGCGCATACCAGTCCTCCCAGTCCGCTACCAATGATGACTACGTCGTATTTCATTTCTTCTTTTTACCTTTTTACTTTTTATCCTTAAGCCATCGATAGACGGCAGGTTGCAGGACATAAGACAGAATAACTGCTGAGAGCAGTCCAACCAGTGTGGAGAATCCAACACTTCGAATGGCCGGATGTTGTGCCAAAAGCATGCTGCTGACTGTTACTACGAGTATGATGGCGGAGAGCATAACCGCTGTCTTATGATAGCTAAGATGGCCATTGGTCAGTCCGTTCATAACGAAGATGCTGTAATCAACACCGATACCGAAGATAAAGGTCGATATGATGATGCTGATGAGATTGAACTGCACGCCAAATATATTCATAACTCCTAATACGATGAGCCAGCTGAGCAGGATGGGTGCAAATCCCAGTAATGTATGTCGCCAGTTAAAATGGAAGCTAATCAGCAATACCAGGAAGACAAATACCATCGATAGCCATTGCAGTGTGTCGAAATCGCTATTCATCTGTAGCAATGTATCTGTCGTATAATAATAGGTATCGAGTACCAACAGGTGAGGGTTGTCGGCTATGGCATCGCAGATGCGTATGTAGTCGCTCTGACTACTGCGAACTGAATCGTTGTCGCATCTTACAGAGGTGAATACCAGGTAATCGCCGCCATACGACTGTTCTGTCAGCGTAGATAAGAAACCCTTAGGAATGATGTCTGCGTCGTACAGGGCTTCGGGTTGATAGTCGGCAGCTACTGTCTCGAAGAAGGTGTCGAAGGCTTCTGGCTGCAGACCAGCCTTTGGTGCTGTCTCGTTAATGAGCTGTCTTACTTGACTGAGCCGTTCGTCAGTCCAGTATTGTTTCCATGCTTCGATGCGCTGCTGCTGTATGTTCTGTGATACTAACAGTTGGTTGGTATGTGTATAGCTTTTAACCAGTCCCAAGCGTTGTAGAGAGTCCAGTTTCTGGTCGAGAAGTGCGAAGTTGGCAATGGCTTCTTCCATCGACCTTCCCTGACTGGCAAAATATTTGGTCTTACTCCCTGTATAGGTCTTTTCTCGAAGCAGTTGTTCCGAGTGTTCGGTTATTTCTGCATCATAACCCAAATTGTGCATGTCGGCATCGAAACGGGTGCCACCGGCCAGAAAGGCTATAATGCATATCAGGGTTACTGCAAGTATGGTTATGATGAGTGGACGTTTCTCGTCGAAAGGGTAGTTGCTCAGCTTATTGATAAATGCTGGGAATCCTTTAGCCGATGTCTTTTTTGATAGTAGTTGTGGAAGATAAGTCAGTGAAAAGACTGTGGTGCCAAGAATGGCAAACATTGCGAACAATCCAAAGTCGCGCAGCAAGTCTGTCTGTACGAATAATAGGCCTGCGAAGGAACCTATGGTGGTGATGCATCCTAACAGTACGGGTTTCACAAGGTCCCGTAACAGCTGTTCCGTGTCACTGATGTACTGACGGTGTGTCAGTACATGGAGCACGTAACTCATAGCTACACCCAGAACAACTCCTCCAATGCCTAATGCTAACAGAGAGAACTCTCCCTTAAGCCAGTACATCATAGCCAGGCCAAAGAGTGTGCCAAAGACCACGGGCAACAGCAGTAATGGTATGGTGTCCCAACGACGGAAGCATACAACCAGGAATATCAAAACCAACAGGAGCGCACCTGCAATGGTGGTAGTGAGGTCGTGCTTGATTTGTGTTGAATTGTAGTATCCACTGGCTGGCGTACCATGATAACTGATGTCTATCTCTGGGTAGGTGTTGGTAAACTTCTCAATCTGTTTGTTCAAGTGCTCAAACAGTGCCGATCCTTCCCCCGTATTGGTGGAAGAGAAGTGGGGAGTGATGAAAGCAATGCACACGGTTGAGTCAGGCACGAAGAAATGTCCGTCAATGGTCTTATAGCTACCACCGCTAAGTAGTGGCATCATCTTATCTGCCAGCACGCCTCGCATGCCCATGGGGTCCATCTGTATCAGTTCAGGAAACATCTCGCCGAACTCACCTGTCAGGTCTTCATGGTTCTGCACCATTTGTTGTTCAAAGTGCTTCCGTGTCAGAAGTGTGTCAAACTGTGCGTATGCTGACGTGTCAATGTATGCAGGCAGGTGTGCTGACATGTAGTCAATGGCATCTGGCATCAGGTCTTCGTCTAACTGGTAGAAGATGTCTTCAATCAGTGCCGAGTCCTTTTGTAATGAATCGACAAAGGCATCGCACGCCTCCATCAGCATCTGGCAGTCACCTCCTTCATGACTGAAGAGCAGGAAAACCTTATCCTTGATCTTCAGGTCGGCAAAGGCTAACTTGGTGGTTCCGTCCTCGTTCTTCGACGACGGCATCAGTTTGTTGATGTCCTCTTCCAGATGGATCTGCGCGGCATAATAGCCAAAGAACGCGAAGAGTGCCACCATGGACAGCCAACACACGGTACGATGACTGCTGAAATACCTGGAAAGGCGTACAAATAATTCTGTCATTGTATGAAAATCTTTAAATCTATCTCAGCTATCTGTTCCTCGCCAATCGATGATATGCCCTTTGCCATTGTAACTTGGCCAAACGACATGTAAAAGTTGACGATGGTATGGACACATTCCCCTAACTTAGGACGGCGGTGGCAGACAAAATGCTTCACCTCGCCAATGATGCCAACGGGTGGTTTCTCCTGCTTTTTCGACAGAGCCTGACAGCCGGCAAGGGCAGAACAGGACTGTGCCATATGTTCTATCAGTCCGGTCTCTGCCATTGTGCCGTCAGTTAACATGAAATAGTTGTCGGAACGGATAGTCAATGTCGTGGCTGCACTATCCGTGCCACACTCCTCAATCGAATTGACCATGATGAATGGGAATCGCTGAGGAATCAGTCGTTTAATGTCCGCTCCTTGATATTTCACTTTGCCTGATGTTGTTCTATGTAATCGTACAGGTTATCGAATGTTTGAATCTGCTGAAGTTCGTTAACAGGAATGGTAATCTTGTAGTTGAATTGTACCAGTGCTACCATGTCCACCAGACTCAGACTGTCGAGCATCAACGTCTCTTTGACGTTGGCATCGGGAGTGATGTCACCTTTATCTACTTCAAACTCATTGGCCAGCAGGTCGTTGACCTGCGAAATAATTTCTTCTCTTGTCATAATTAATAGTTTAAATATTTTTGATGATTAATGTCGAATTAGTACCTCCGAAACCGAAAGAGTTGCTTAGGAATATATCGAAATGTGCCTCTATTGTCTCGGGTATGATGTTGATGCATGCCGTCTCGTCGTCAGGATGTTCGAAATTGATGTTGCCGGCAATAAAGTTGTTCTTCATCATCAATAGCGAATAGATGATCTCGGATGCACCTGCCATCCACATCTCATGACCTGTCTGGCTCTTGGTCGATGTGACAGGGACATGATGGTCTCCGAATATCTGTGCTATAGCCTGAGCCTCGCGTGCATCGCCAATCTTTGTAGATGTGGCATGTGCATTGACGTAGCCTATTTCTTTCGTGTCGATGTTGGCATCTTTCAGACACAGCTCCAAGGAGCGTGCCGGACCAGTGATGTTTGGCGTAGAGATATGATCGCCATTGCCAGAGAATCCCCATCCTAAAACCTCTGCCAAGATAGGTGCCCCACGACGTATGGCATGTTCGTAACTCTCAAGGATGACAGTTGCTGCGCCTCCTCCTGGTACCAGTCCGTTACGGTCACGGTCAAAAGGCCGGCTGGCCTTCTCTGCAATGTCATTTAGTGCAAACGACTGTATGCCGTCGAACGATGCCACGCCATACATGTTAGCTTCCTGTGCTCCACCGCATACCACACATTCCTGTAGTCCGTTGCGTATCAGAAGGGTACCCAGACCAATGCTCTGTGAGCCACTGGCGCAGGCTGCTGATGCTGTAAGGTTAATACCTTTCAGATGGAACAGGCATGCCAGGTTCATGGTTACCGTAGAGTTCATGGACTGGAAGATAGCTCCACTGCCGCATGCCGCTGTTGACTGTGCCTGTCGGAACTTGTCCAAGGCCAGCATCGTTGCCTCTGCCACAGAGTCGTTACCATAAACGATACCTACCTCGTGTTTGTCAATATAATCCTGGTCCAGTCGGGCGGCAGCCAGTGCATCGCGTGTAGCCATATAGGCATATTGTGCCTCTTCTGGCATGAACTGTCGCTGGTTCCTGCCAATATACGGCTTTAAGTCGGGACGTGGCACATCTGCTGTCAGTGGCGAACGGAAACCAGCGTCCTTTCGTTCCTGGCTGCATATAATGCCGCTCCGTCCGTCGTATAGCGATTGCCGTACTTCTTCAAGTGTTGTTCCAAGGCATGACCAGATGCCTAATCCTGTTATTACTACTCTTTGTTGCATATTATAAATTTTTGATATAACATCTTCTGCGTTTAACAAACGCTGGGTTCAAGGGTTTCCATTGTGACAACTCTCGGACATTATCCTCCAGTTGTGGACCGGTTTCTGCCCATCGGAAACCATATTTATTATATATAGGTATTAAATCCGAGAAAAACAGTGCATTCACACCCATACCCTGATAGTCGGGGCGCACAGCAACAAGTAACATCTCTGCGCTCTCTTCCCTGCGCCACTTCATGGCTTTGAGCAAGTGCCACCAGCCTGTTGGCCACAGCCGTCCTTTGGCTTTCTTCATCGCCTCCGACAGGCAGCCAATGGTAATGGCTACTCCTACAACCTCGCCTTGTTCGTTCACCACGACAGGCATCATTTGTTTGTCCAATAGCTTCAGGTATTTGTTCATCAGGTCCTTTACCTGTAGCTCCGACAATTCCGAAAAGCCAAAGATAGGTTGGTAGGCTTCGTTGAGCAGTCCAAAGACTTTCTTCCCGTAACCCCGCTTATAGATATCCTTGTCTGTAAGCTTAATCACCCGGAGTCCCATTTGTTCTTGCACATATTGTGCTACCCTTGCATATCGGGGCGGTATCTCTTGGGGAATTTGAATACGTATCTGAAGCCAGTCCGTTTCTTTACGAAATCCTAACTTCTCTATATGTCGAGGATAGTATTCGGGGTTGTATATGGTATTCATCGTCCCCGTCAGGTGGAAATCTTCTACCAGCATTCCCTCTTTGTCGAAATCGGTAATACCCAATGGACCTTCTATCTTATCCATGCCGAATGACTGCCCCCACTGACAGACGGCTTCTATCAGCGCAGCAGACACTTCTTCATCGTCAACAAACTCTATCATCGAGAATCTGACATTCTTTGTCTGCCAGCGTTCGTTGGCTTTCTGATTGATGATTCCTACAATGCGTCCTACGGGTTGATTGTCCTGATAGGCAATGAATGGCTGTACGCGTGAAAACTTGAATACTGGGTTCTTCTTTTCGTCAAGCATGTAGCGTACGTCGCTCTCCATGTCGGGAACATATTGCTGGCAATCCTTGTAGATGTGTCGTGGTAACCGGATAAAATCTCCCAACTCTTGTTGGCTCATGACTTTTAAAACATTGATTTTTGCCATGGGTCACAGTTGGTTGGTAATTTTGTTACGATACTCAATGGGCGTTATCCCTGCCTGCTCACGGAAATACTGACAGAAGAATGATGAATTGGGAAAACCCATACGGTTTGAAATCTCCTTAACTGTCAGGTCTGTGTTGCGCAGTAGCGCATAGCTGTCCTCCATGACACTGTCGGTAATCCAGCGCAGTGGGGACTTTCCACTAACATTCCGGCACACTTTCGATAGGTATTTGGGTGAGATAAACAGCCGTTCGGCATAATAGGCTACTTGGCGGCGTTTCTGTGTCTCATGTGAAAGCAAGGATAGGAACTGGTTGAACACCATTTTCTCCCTTTTGGTCGATGCGTCGCTCGTTGGCAAGTCTTTCTCCATGTGTAACAGCACCTCACAGATGATCAGTAAGAAGATACGTAGGAACGAGATGGCAATCTCTTTGTACAACAGCTTGTCCTTGCCGCTGAACACATCTTTTCCCTGTCTGTGCAAGATGTCCGACCACTGCTGTGCGTCTAAGACATATGTCTCGTGCATGTACATGGCACGGTTCCAAATGTCTATTTGTGAACCCAAAACCGACTTGAGCATGCGGTCACTGACGAGCAGCACACTGGAGTCCACGTTGGTGCTGACCATCATGGGCAGCAATAACTTCTGTGCAGGGATAAGCAGTAGCTGACCAGCTTGAACATGAACCTGTTGGTTGCCGCCTAATTCCAGTAATACACGCCCTTGCCGACAGTGGATAATGGCATTGTACTCCATCTTTACGGGCAGCGTAGCAGAAAGGTCTTCTACCTGCTTGATGCTGTCAAGGAACACAACTTCATTTTCAATGACAACTATTGGTTCCTGCTTATGCATGAAAGTGTTTGTATTACTCATTTTTATAATTTGGCTGCAAAAGTAAACATTTTTATAGATAGTTTGATGTTGGATTTTTCGCTATAAGCGTTCTTTTTTACTTAAATATTACAAAACGAACATAATTGCATACACAGAGGATATTGTCAACCTTCTTACTAAAAAATAGAAAAAGGTGATTAATATTTTGTCGTTCAGTAAATTATTACTATCTTTGTACCATGACTTAAACAAACATCAGATATACCCCAAAAGACAATGAAAAAACAAACACGAACCCTCTTCTTCCTATGTGTTGTGGCTATAGCTCATCACTTAACACTCTGTGCTCAACCCGCAATGGTCAGCAGTCGTCCTTTTACCCATGACCCTGTCATGGCTTATGAGAATGGGACGTATTATCTCTTTTCCACAGGTCTTGGTATTCAGCAGTTGACCTCTACAGACCGCCAGACATGGACTCTTTCACGAACACCTGTCATGACAGTTATTCCTCAGTGGACCCGTGACTCAGTGCCAGGCTTTACCCATCATGTGTGGGCTCCTGATGTCATACAGTGGCATGGCC
>JAFPED010000010.1 GCA_017423565.1 Prevotella sp.
CCCATAAAACTATTCAGGCTCAATGCCTGCACCAACGACAGTGGAAGCAGAAAATAAGTCAGGTATATCAACACTGGTTTCCAGTTCTGCCTGAGGAAATCCATGACAACGGTCAGTTGCTGACCAAAATCACGTACAGCATATAACTGTATCTTACTGTTTTTGTCTTGCATGATTTCTAAAATATGGTAAATATAAGTAATAATAGCCAATAAACAGTGCCGAAGCACCAATAATGGTCAGCCGAAGCCATGTAGGCCACTCGGTATGCCGTGTGGCAAAGCCTTCTATGAATCCTGCCATCACAAAGACAGGTACCGTGCCGACAATAATCTTCAAGCCTCGACGGGCTGCCATCATAAACGATGTCAGCCGTCCGTACGTGCCAGGCATGAGCCAGCCGTTACCTAATGTGATACCTGCCGCTCCAGAGACAATAATGGCCCAAATCTCCAACGTACCATGCAGCCAAATGGCAAGCATAGACTCGAAACCTAATCCTTGCTGGAAAAAGAACGTCTGAAACGAGCCCACCATCACACCATTCTGAAACAACAAAAAACCAGTGCCCAGACTAGTAAAGACCCCCATGACAAACACCATGAACGACACTTTCACATTATTCCAGGTTATACCCAAAAACATTTCCGTCTCGGCACCGCTGTCATAGACAGCCATAGGTTCGCCCTTGGCAATGTTGTCCAACGTCATATCCACATACTGGTCGCCCAAAATAAGACGTGCAAAACTGTCATCACCCAATTGCGACACAAAACCTATGGTCACGCTGATGACAAAAATGATGAACGATGCCATCAAGGCATGTCGAGCTTCCCAAATGGTCTGTGGTATCTCCTGTGTCCAGAATGTCACCAAGCGTGAAATGCTTTCACGCTTGTTACGATAAATCTGGTTGTGCAGTGCCGATGCCAGGTTGTTCAGGTAGAGAGTGATACGTGATTGTGGGAAATGTGTCTGCGCATAAGCCAAGTCACTCGTCAGGTCGATGTAAGCATCGGCCTGTACGTCAGGGGCAGTTTCGACGCTGTTCTCTACCATGAGTTCTACGTCGCGCCACTTCTCAATGTTCTGCCTTATAAATGTTACTTCTTTCAAGGCTATGTGCGCAATTTATGGTTTTATGATGCAAAAGTACATAAAAAAGCTGAGTCAAACGATATTATTTCAAATTATTTTGTATCTTTGTCACGTTTTTTGAAAATCAACGTACAAATGCCAAGCATACTTACAGGACAATATGTCAACATACAACAGACTCCAGCAAGTGTTGGCGAGCGCGTATTAGCACAACTCATTGACTGGCTTATTCAGGGTGTTTATTTCTCAGGAATGCTTTACCTGTTTTCTGGTACGATAGCAGATTACACATCTGACGGAACACTTATGGCAATCATCATACTGCTGATAGTCTTTCCTACCTTTTTCTACGCACTGGTATGCGAACTGTGGTTCAACGGACAGACCTTTGGCAAACAGCTGTTTCACATGCGTGTAGTGAAGACTGACGGTTCGACTCCAGGTTTGGGAGCCTACATCATGCGCTGGATGTTTATGCTCATTGACGGCTTCACATTCAGCGGACTGGGACTCGTGGTCATGTTGTTCAATACAAGTAATCGTCGCATTGGTGACCTGGCCGCAGGAACCATGGTCATCAAGACCAACAGCTACAAGAAGATGAAGATTAGTCTTGACGAGTTCGCACCATTCTCACGTAACTATCGCCCTGCCTACCCTGCTGCAGAAAATCTGTCGCTGGAACAAGTGGGTCTCATCGATCAGACTTTGAGACTCAACGAGGGTGACCCTCGCGTGCATGCCCTGGCAGAACAGGTAAAGCACACGCTGGCCATTGAGACTGTACATGAAACAGACGATGCCGCATTCCTCTGGCGTGTCAAGCGCGACTACCAATATTATGCTTTAGAGGAGATTTAGCGCAAGCCGTTCACTGGCGACGGTGCTTCGACGACGATTCTCGTTATCGACTTGAAAAGATTATAGCTCACTTCGTCTGGGTCGATCAGAATGTTGTACTCGAAGTATGCCTTTAATCCTTCTTTTATTTTTTCGTAAGGTGCTATAGACACGCCTTGCATATTCAGGTAATCAACCAGCTGCTGCGACAGTTGTTGCTGTGGTACAAACAATGTTGCCGTACCAGATGCAACCAACAAGAATGCCACAAACGCAGGCTTGCCTTCTGCATCGCGTCCTATCAGATTCAGCGTCCATGCCATGTCGTCAATGTCCGTCATCAGCATGCCGTCGGCATGTTCTTGTCGTAAGGCTTTCCTCAGACGTGACAGTTTTTCTTTTGCATCTTCGTTTGCTATTGTTCTTTCCAGAGCAGTTGTCGGCATGGAAGGACGTTCTGGCCAAACACGCTGCAACGGATCAAAATTGGTACGAAGTGTCATGCCACCATGACGACGCAGGTCTGTAATGAGTTCTCGCACACTACACACCGACCAACAACTGCCGTCGATGGCTACCTCCGTCGATGCAAACGAAGAAGCAGCACATTCTTCGCCAAGCCATGCTGCCACAGTAGAGCCTTCGTCCAGCCTCATCATTTGGAACTCCGTGTCTTTCAACTGCTCTTCGGCCGTGGCCAATAGCTGACTGTTGGTCCATAGTGTTGCTTTTGTCATAGTCACCACCACTAACGCAGTCGGCAAGTCACAGCCTGTCGCCCACTCTACTGCCTTCCAGTGGTCGGCTACGGGTTGCTTACCATGAGGACTTGCTGTCGTAAAGATATATGCCAGCAAGTGCTCACGGTCTATTTCTTTTCGCAACACCCGTAGCCGCTCTGCTATTACATCCTTTTTTGTCATAGGCTTTAAACGATATGATTACCCTGGGTCAAACGATGCTTCCACCTATCTTGCCATGCGGTAGATGGCCTCCATGTCGTCAGCTTTCAGCACTTTCAGACACCCACATGTAGCAGTATAGTTACGACTGCACTTACGTGTCATCTCCTTGATTTCCTCGTCAGTGATATCGCGACCAATGAGTTCGTTGATATTGACAGGCATGCCTATGGCGTGATAGAAACGTTCCATGGCCTCGATACCTTTGAGGGCTGTTCCTTCTGGGTCGGAGAAATCGTTGGGTACATCCATCACATTAACGGCAAAACGTACGAAGCGACTCAGGTTCTCGTGCATAACATACCGTGCCCAACTGGGCCAGATGGCAGCCAAGCCTGCTCCATGGGTTACGTCAAACATGCCACTGAGCTCGTGTTCCAACTGATGGGTAGCCCAGTCGTCTGCCACGCCACAGCCTGTCAGTCCGTTATGAGCAATACTTCCGCCCCACATAATTTGTGCACGATTACGGTAGTCCTCAGGATTTTTCAGCACTGCAAATACGCACTCTTTCATGGTACGCAACACTGCCTCTGCCACTTCTGTGGTCAGTGTCATGTCATCATCGTGGGTAAAGTAGCGCTCCATTGTGTGCATCATCATGTCTGTCACACCTGCCGCCGTCTGATATGGTGGCAAGGTAAAAGTACGACGTGGGTTCATAATGGCAAATTTCGGACGTGACAAATCATTGGAATAGCCAAGTTTGACATCGCCATCCTCGTTGGTAATAACACTCGACTCA
>JAFPED010000131.1 GCA_017423565.1 Prevotella sp.
AGTGCCCGGTGTTGGGACTGGGATATCAACATCCAGAGACCATCTAACTCTTGCCAATTCAGAATCCATTTCCTCAGCGACAACGCTGCGAACCGGTTTGTAAACCTCGTGGATCTGGAAGTCAACAATTTCTGTACCTTGGTAAGCCAAAGTCACAGGTTCTGAGACGGAAGGTTCCATACCTTCGAAGGTGGCTGTGCCGATGTAGTTACCTGCCTTCACATTATTAATAGTATATACACCGTTGGCATCGGTAGTGCCTTCGAAAGCAACGTTGTTATTGAATTCGTCCTTACCGACGAACTTCACGTTGATACCAGCCATTGTAGCACCGCTGATGAGTTCGGTAACGGTGCCTGTGAATGTGCCGTAGCCAGAGACCTTCACAACAACAGGATCTGATAGTACAGATTCGCCTTCTTCGTAAACAGCGGTAACGGTTACATTGTGACCGGGTTCAACGTTGTAAGGAAGGTTGCTAAGCAAGTACTGCTTTTCATAGATAGGTTCGTCATTAGCTTTGACATCGCCGTAGTACACATTATAGTACAGGAAGTCGCGATTGGCGTTTAAGCCCTTACCGTCTTCTTTATTGATGATGATCTGGTTCTTGAAGTCACGAACGGTACCTGAACCAGAAGGAGCTGTTGCGCTGTAAGCTGCTGCATCTTGGTAAATGTTAATAGCCTGAGCGGTAGCATCGAACACACTGTAGCTGATTGAAGAAGTCCAAGTGCCAGTGTGGTCGGTCACAGCGAGGATGATGTTTTCGCCTTCATACTCGAAAGGTTCGTCAAATTCGATGGTAACCCAGGTGTTAGCAACCATGGCGACATTGCCTTCATAAACGAGGTTTTCATCTGTCATGGCAACCCAGTCAGAACCACCAGTGAAGGTTTCCTTGTCGGTGTTAGCAATGTAAACCTTAAGGTTACGAGTGATATCGCCAACAGGGTGGAATGAAATGCTGTTGATGTAACCAGCGGTGCCACCGAGTTCTTCGCTTGTGTAGATCTGCTCAGAGAGTGAGTAGTTATAGAGGTTATAGGTTGGGAGGTAGCTGTTGGTGTTTGCACCTGAACCAATCTGAGTCTCTGGGAGGTCACCCATAGAGCCATCGCTGTACTTCCATTTAATTAAGGTGCTTTCGTCGATGAAGATTTCTTCTGGTGTAGCAGTCACAGCGTAAGGAGTGTTCAAACTGGTGGTGAAGCCATAACGGGCGGTTTGCGCCGTGCCGTTTGAGTTTCTCACTTTGATCTGCCAGAAATACTGAGTATTGTTATCAAGGCTGTTGATGGTGTATGAACCATAGTTTTCGTCAACAACCGTCCAATCCAAAGCAATGTCCATATTGGTTGGAGAGGTGCCGAAGAGCACTTGGTACTCAGCAGCGTTCTCACCACCTGTCCATACGAGTGTCACAGGAGCTTCAACCTCTGTTGCACCGTCTGCTGGAGAAACAGCTGTAAGTTCTGATGGAGCAGGAAGTTGTTCAACTGTACCTTCAACTGTAGTGAGGTTATCACCAGCAACGATCATGTAGTACTGACCAGCGACGAGGATCTGTTCAGTCATTGAGCCAGTAACTGTCATAGCGACAGGTTGAACAGCTGCTGTTGGGTGGAAGTCCACAACTTTGTTGTAGATACCAATGAATGTGCCACCAGTAACACTGAATAAAGCATCTTGTGCAAGTGTGAATTGGTAAACAGCGTCATTAGCAAAGTTATCCTGAGAGCCAAAGTAATTGGGGTGGATATTAGCTGGAGTATGTGAGAAGTTAGCGACACCGCCAGTGTATGACAAAGAGAGGGTCTTTGCGGTCTCAACGATATCAGCTTCACCAGCTGTATAGAATGTTGCAGTCACAGGAACCAGAGTGATGTCTCTGTCATTTTCAATATAGAACAGGGTGAACTGTTCAGCGTAATCGCCAGCTGCTGCATTACGATTAATGTCGATCTCAGCAGTGAAATCTTCGCCTGATTCAAGAACGACTTCGTCGACTTCTTCGCTCATCACGAAAGCGTTAACGCCAGCAGTATTGCTCATGTTACCGGTCATGGTCACTGAGGTCTCCAAATTGTTGTGGATTCTCATCACCATTGGCTCCATCCAACCGTTGATTGGTCTGTAGCCCATATCGAATGGGTTAGGAGTGATAGCAACGGGGTCTGTTGGGACTGGAGGCACTGGAGTTGAACCTGACACATAAGCGAAAGTGGTCTTAGGCAGGAAGTCCCTCTGTGAAGCAGTAATACCTGACAAGGAGCTGTAGTTGTAACCTTGAACTGAAGCGCCAGCAACTGTTTCGCCAGCCCATGTAACGCTCTTGTAATTACCAGTTGCTATATTGTAAACACCGATAAGAAGGTTACCACCATTGTATGTGTAAGGAGCATCGAAAACGATTTCCATCTC
>JAFPED010000132.1 GCA_017423565.1 Prevotella sp.
ACATGAAACCGCTTTCATTTTTCCTTGATGTTGTTATGCCTTTATCATTCACTACATTCTCCTGAACGGGTGCACCTGTCAGTCCAAACAGGTGCACCTGTTTTATTGAATGGGTGCACCTGTTTTTTCATTCACATACAGATAAATACGGAACAATACGAAAAGTCGGTTGACAATTAGCGAAGTTCTCCCCTCCCCTACATGGGAGGGGAGTGCCATGCGTTAAGTTTCAGTGCCACCAGCGTTGCATCAATGCTGCGGAGACTAATCTCGGAAAAACAATATTCGCGTAACTCATTGAAAATAATTAATTTAAATCATGTCTAAGAGATTTTCTTTGGACAGTAGTGTTATTGTCAGACAAATGTACCTTCTTCATCTGTCAGTTTCTTAGCTCGCCAGGTAATATGCCAAATTCATCCTTAAAACATTTTGTGAAATAACTGGGAGCAGTAAAGCCTACTTTGTATGCAATCTCGCTGATGGTCATGTCTGTAGTTTCCAATAAGTCACGACCACGTTTGAGGCGGATGTGACGGGTGAGTTCTACTGGCGACTGGCCTGTCAGGGCTTTTATCTTACGATAGAGTTGTACGCGGCTCAAGTTGAGTTCTGAGCCAATATCTTCGACACTCAGGTCGCTATTGCTCATCTGCTTGGTTACAACTTCGCGGAAACGCTGTATGAATGCTTCTTCACGAACGTTTAAGGTGTTAGAGCCTTCTATGCTTTCTGGCTTTGTCGGTGCTTCCTGGTGTGTAGTGCCTGACCACAACTTTCGCAGTTTCTGACGCTGTCGCAGCAGATTATCCACACGAGCCATCAATACTTCAGGTTGGAAGGGCTTGGTAATGTAGGCATCGGCACCACTTTCGTAACCTTCCACCTGATGCTGGCTCAGTGCCCGGGCTGTAAGCAAGATAACAGGGACATGACTTGTGGCAACATCGCTTTTTACCCTTTGACAGAATTCGAGACCGTTCATTACCGGCATCATGACGTCAGAGATAATCAGGTCGGGGACTTCTTTGCAGGCCATTTCCAGACCAGCTTGTCCATTGGCAGCCTCAATCAACTGATAGCGTTTCTCGAGTATAGTACGCAGATAAGTGCGTATGTCATCATTGTCGTCAACAATAAGTAACAAGCCTTTAGTGTAATCCGATTCAGATACAGTGGGCTGTTGCAGTGGAAGTGAAGTGTCAGCCGCCGGCTCTGGAATCGACTGGGTGTTTGACGAGGTACTTACGTCGAGCATTTTATTGATGAGAATAGTGAGTTGTTGTGTGTTCCTGCGTACAATATTGAACATGCCAGAGGCTTCTGGACTTGCTTCACGTATGTCCTTCGTATCTGCCAACTGTGCCAGTGGTCCTTCAATGAGTGTCAGTGGCGTACGCAGTTCATGACTCACCTGTGTGTAGAAGTCAAGTTTCTCATGTTCCATTCGTGTGCGTTCCTGCGACAGACGGGTCTTTTGTAGGAAATAATAGTAAATAGAGATGAGTAGCAGCAATAACAATACAATCATTCCTACTGAAAGCCATGTGGTCATGCGCTGTGCGTCAAGCTTCTGCAGGTAGCTGTCGGCTTGTTCGTGAAGCTGCTCCAGATACGCAGTCTGACGCATTACCTCCTCGCTTTGCATGAGCAGTACGTTAGCATTGTCATGAGTAACTAAGGCAGACATTAGCAAGGTTTCTTTCTCGAAAGGCTTACCGTCAAGTATATCTACAGCTAATTGTATTAACCGGTCTCCATGTGTAGGATAGATGTACGATGCCTCAAGAATGGAGTCTCGAACCAGCTGTATGCCACCGTCTTTTCCTGGCAGTCCATCGATGCCGCAGAAGAGGGGTAGGGATTCTTTTGTAACCCCTTCATCCAACAACGCTTTGCGAGCACCAATAGCAGAACGGTCGTTCATGCCAAATACCAAATCCACTGGAACCGTTTTATGATGACTGTACCACTCTTTTACGATAGAGTACGATGTCTGTTCTGTCCAGTCGCCCTGAAGCGTGGCAATGATATTAATGTCTGGATAATGGCTCAGTGCTTCTATGAACCCCTTATGACGGTCAATGGCGGGTGAAGAACCCTTTAGTCCCATCACTTCCATCACGTTACCATGTCCCTGCAGGCGTGTAGCAATGTATGCTCCCATCTGACGTCCCATCTCATAATTGTCAGCCCCCATGAAGGCTGTATATTTCTTGCTGTTTGTCTTACGTTCGAAGACGATGACAGGAATACCGCTTTCGAAAGCACGGTCGATAGCAGGTGAGATGGTTGCTACTTGGTTTGGTGCAACAATGAGCAGGTCGATGCCTGTTGACAATAGACTGTCAATTTGTTGTATCTGGCGTTCGTCACTGTCGTAGGCGGTGGCAAATTTTAACTCTATACCTTCGTAGAAGTAAGACCCCATTTGCAACTCTGCGTTTTGTTTGTCGCGCCAAATATCTTCCGAGCATTGTGATACTCCGATGACATAGCGTGTGTGCTGGCTGTTGCATGCACAAAGGAGAGTTGTTAAGAAAAAAGAAATTACCAAGTGTCGCATGTTTGGTTCGTTTATTTATAAGTATTTTAGGCAAATTCGCAGGGTACCCAGTTTATAAAGGTACTGCCGATGCCAGTTTCGGTTTCTAAGCGCAGGTGTCCCTTCGCAGCTCGTACGATGGAAGCACAAATGCTCAGTCCCAGTCCAGGCATATCGTTTTGTAGGAAAGTGTTCTTGTCTGACAATAAGTTAAAGATGTTGTCACGCAGTTCTTGTGGAACGCCACCACCCGTGTCTATCACTTCAATACGCAGTCCGTCGCGTTTATGACCGTCGGTGTCGGTTCCCATTTCACGGCGATAGCGTATAATGATGTGTCCTTTCTCTGTGTGTTTAGCTGCATTACGAAGCATGTGGCTAGCAACAATGCGCATTTGGTTGGCATCCAAGATTGGGTAGAGCTGTTTAGGCCCCTCAATATATACGTTTACACCTTCTTTGATATAAGGTAGTATAGCAGAACGAAACTCGTTCATAAGGGCATTCATGTCAATTCTTGAGTGCTCGAACTTGATGTTATTGCCCTCGATAGCAGATAGCTGTATCAGTTCATTGATGAAGTAAAGTAGCTGCTGTCCGTTTTGATAGATGGACTCAATCAGTTGTTGGCGGTCGTTGGAGTCGAGCATGTTGTTCGTATCGGTACGTATGAGGTCAGAAAAACCAATAATGGCATTCAAGGGAGTACGTAGCGCATGGCTGACGTTTGCCAGAAAGACCGTCTTCAGTTGTTCGCTCCGACGTGCTTCTTTCATGGCTTCTTCTGCTCTCTGCCTGTTGCGGATGGCAATTTGCTCGCTTTGTAGTGCACGTTGCTCGTTGCGTTGTGCCTGTTGCTCATTGTTTTGTGCGCGCTCCATCTCGTGTCTGAGGTGTTTCCTGCTGCGTCGTTGCAGTATAATAATGATAAGTAGGAAGACGAAAATCAGTGCAGCTAAGGTGTACCATAGCCAGACGGGTATGGAGAAACTTGTCTTTACCGAAGGGATGGTGTTACCATAGATATCTATTATAACGCCTTCAGATTCCATTTTGATGAGTTCGGCATTAATGGCTTCGATGAGTGGCTTCGAATGGCTGACGTAACAGTATTCTCGTGGCTCCAGCGTCAGGTTCTCTTGTATGAGGTTGACTAATCCAAACTGTTCGATGAGGTAGAGCGCCTGATAGCGGAAGCAGATGATGGCATCATATTCTCCAGCCGACAGTGCTCTCATGGCCTGCGGCAAGTCTATGACGACATGTGGGTAAGCTTTCATCTTTGTGAGCATCTCACTTACAGGGGTTGAGGCCATATAGGCAATGTGTTTGCCTCTCAGGTCGCGAGTATCAATGGTGTTCTTGTCATTTTTGCGAAAGACAATCTGATAGTATAGTCTGAAAATTGGTCTTGAATAGTTGGTAATGTTCTTGCGATATGGAGAATAGACCATCATACCCAGGTCAACTCGTCCGTCAATAATGTCGTCAGCAATATTCTCCCATGTGTTGGGACGATAGGTAAGTGGAATATTGAGTCTTTTCATCAGCTCATGTGTGAAGTCCACATCAAGTCCTCGTGGTATGCCGTCCTTCTCGACGTATTCCAGCGGTGCATAGTCGATATCCACACCGAATATCAACGGATGAAACTTCGAATAGCCTAAGTCGTTGGCATAGGATTTCGTAGTTAAAATGACCAGTAGCAATAAGGCTACGGCTATTCTTCTCGCCATATGCTGTCAAGGTAAGGTTTCTTGGTTGCAAAGTTACTAATAAGATTTTAAACAACCAAGAAATAAACATAAGAAATCGTAGCATGGCTATGTACAGACATCCTATTTCCTTCCGAAGTCGGCAGGAACCTCACCCCAGTGCTGAGTGTCCCACTTGATAATAGGGTTACTGTAGTTGTGAGTCTGCAACCAGTGTTCAGCCCTCAGTATAATTTGGTAGAGCGGTTCCGTCTGTGGTGTTCGTTCCAGTTTCGTCTTGCATTTTCGTTTGTTCACCCATAGTATAGCATTATAGCTGTCAGAATAAATGGTCTTGGTATGCAGACCTTTATTCCAACAGAGTGCCAGTGCATGGACAATAGCCAGAAATTCCCCAATGTTATTGGTGCCGTGCATGGGCCCGAAGTGGAACACGCGAGCACCTGTCTGGAGGTCTATTGCCTGATACTCCATAGGACCAGGATTGCCACTACAAGCAGCATCCACTGCCCATGCGTCAGCCTTTACCTCTGGAGGTAGGGGGAGCACGGTGTCATGTCTGTAGTCGGGAGGGTTCTGTAGCATAGCAATTCATGAGCGTCGCATGGAAATGGTAGCTCACTTGTCAATTGTCAACTCTCAATTACTATTACATTCTCTCTGGTACCTCAATACCCAGCAGGCTCATGCCGCTCTTGATGATTTTGGCTACGTTGCGGGCAATGACCAGACGAATCTTGCGTTTCTGCTCGTCCGACTCGTTCAGGATGGAGTAGTCATGATAGAACTGGTTGAAGACCTTGGTCAGTTCATAGCAATAGTTGGCTATTCCGCTGGGTGAGTAGTCCTTGCCGGCTTGCTCGACAGCAGCTCCGAACTCTGACATCTTCTGGATGAGCTCAACCTCTTTGGGGCTGATCAGTCCTGTTGTGTTTGCCAGATTCATCGGACCCGTCTCTCCCTGTGCCTTGCGCAGGATAGAACGTATGCGTGCATAGGTATATTGTATGAACGGACCGGTGTTACCGTTGAAGTCGATACTCTCTTCCGGATTGAATAGCATGTTCTTGCGTGCGTCAACCTTCAGGATGAAGTATTTGAGGGCACCCATACCCACGATCCGTGCTATCTCTCGACGTTCTTCCTCGGTCATGTCATCAAACTTACCCAGTTCCATGCTTGTTTGGTAGGCATCATCAATCATCAGTTCCATTAGGTCGTCGGCATCTACCACCGTTCCCTCACGGCTCTTCATCTTTCCGTTAGGCAGTTCCACCATGCCGTAGGAGAAATGTACCAGTTCCTTACCCCACTTGAAGCCCAAACGGTCCAGAAGAATGGAGAGAACCTGGAAGTGGTAGTTCTGCTCGTTGCCCACCACATATATCATCTTGTCGATAGGGTAGTCTTGGAAACGCATCTCTGCTGTACCAATGTCCTGAGTCATATAGACGCTGGTGCCATCGCTGCGCAGTAATAGCTTTTGGTCGAGACCTTCCTTGGTTAGGTCGGCCCATACGCTCCCGTCAGCATGACGTTCGAAAAGACCTTTCGCCAGACCTTCCTCCACCTTGGCTTTACCCTTCAGGTATGTCTGACTCTCATAATAAATCTTGTCGAACTCAACACCCATGCGGCGATAGGTCTCGTCGAAACCTGCATAGACCCAGGAGTTCATCTGCTCCCATAAGGCACGTACTTCGCTGTCGCCCTGCTCCCATTTCACCAGCATCTCGTGAGCCTCCTTGATGAGTGGAGCCTCTTGCTTGGCCTTTTCCTCGTCCATGCCCTGAGCTACCAGTTCCTTCACTTCCTCGCGGTAATGCTTGTCGAAGGCTACGTAATAGTCACCTATCAGGTGGTCACCCTTTTTGCCGCTCGACTCTGGAGTTTCACCATTGCCCCATTTCTGCCATGCCAGCATTGACTTACATATATGTATGCCATGGTCATTGACAATGTTGGTTTTTACAACATGGTTGCCGTTAGCCTCCATAATCTTGGCTAATGACCATCCTAACAGGTTGTTACGGACATGGCCCAGATGCAGGGGCTTGTTAGTGTTTGGCGATGAGTATTCTATCATGACCAGTGGAGACTGCTCGCTGGCAGCCTTCTTGCCATATTGCTCGTCTGCATCGATTGCTTTCAGCAACTCCAGCCAGGCACCGTCGCCTATTGATAGATTGAGGAATCCCTTTACTACATTGAACTTTTCAACTGCCGCACAGTGTTCCTGCAGGTACTCGCCAATCTCCTGTGCTGTCTGCTCAGGACTCTTCTTGGCTGCACGTACAAAGGGGAACACCACCAGTGTGAGGTTTCCTTCAAACTCACTTCTTGTCTTCTGAGGCTGCACCATCTTGTCTGATGCATCCAGGTCGTAGAGTGCCTTCACGGCCTCTTTTGCTGCTTTGCTAATCAATGATTCGATATTCATATTTACCAATTTTGGTGCAAAGGTACGAAAAAATAAAATAATTATCGTAACTTTGCGCCGAAAATGAATGCACAGAACCGTCAAATACTTCAGATTGCACTCCCCAGCATCGTGTCAAACATCACCGTTCCGCTGTTAGGATTGGTCGATGTGGCTATAGTTGGACACATGGGAAGTGCTGCTTATATAGGTGCTGTAGCTGTTGGCTCCATGATTTTCAATCTTACCTATTGGCTATTTGCTTTTCTGCGAATGGGATCCAGTGGACTGACGGCTCAGGCCCTCGGACGACGTGACCTTACTGATGTGGTGGGTATTCTGGCTCGTTCCCTATTGTTGGCCATCGGCATTGCCATTCTGCTCATTATCCTTCAGGTGCCGCTACGTTGGCTGATGTTCTGGCTTATTGCACCAACTGCCGATGTCGCTCCGTTGGCTACTACCTATTTTTATATAGTAGTGTGGGGTGCGCCTGCCGTTTTGGGCCTTTATGGTCTTTCCGGTTGGTTCATAGGCATGCAGAATACGCGCATTCCCATGTTTATCAGTATCATGCAGAACGTGGTAAACATACTGGTCAGTGTTCTGCTGGTTTATGGGGCAGGCATGAAGATAGAAGGTGTGGCGTTGGGTACTGTTATTGCCCAGTATGTAGGTTTCTTGGCGGCCCTCGCCCTCCTGGTGAGGTATTATGGACGGCTGTTCGGTTATTTTCGTAGAGACCGTCTGCTGCAGCGTTTCCGAAGCTTCTTCAATATCAATCGTGATATCTTCCTTCGTACACTTTGCCTGGTAGCTGTTAACCTTTTCTTTACATCTGCTGGCGCCAAGAACGGAGCCATTATCCTGTCTGTTAATGCAGTGATGATGCAGCTTTATCTGTTCTATTCATATTTCATGGATGGTTTCGCATACGCTGGCGAAGCCTTGGGTGGACGTTATTATGGTGCGGGCAATAAGGATGGTTTTGTACAAATGTTACGCCACCTCTTTGCATGGGCATCAGGTGTTACATTATTATATACAATAGTGTATGTGTGCTTTGGACATGGCATCGTCGCACTTTTGACAGACGAACCGCAAGTGCTTTCTGTCTCGCACGAGTACCTCTGGTGGATATGGCTGGTACCTGTTGCCAGTACGTTGGCATTTATCTGGGACGGCATCTTCATCGGTATTACGGCTACAAGAGGCATGCTGGTGTCCTCGTTTGTTTCTACGATAGTGTTTTTTGCTGTTTATGCTCTGTCTCAAAACCAATTGGGAAATCATGGCTTGTGGTTGGCTATGATTGTCTATTTGTTAATGCGTGGAGTGGTGCAGACAATATGGCTCAGGAGTCGTATAAATGTTAAACTTTTGTAAAAATACACTTTCCGGCTCGCTTCCGTAAGCGGAATCATCATTTAATTTGTACCTTTGCAGTCCGATTTAACGGGGAGAGACTTAGAATCCCCATAGGGTCAGTGTGTAAATAGCTGCGTCTTTGGCCGGGCGTAACGGTTTGTGAATCACTGAGTCAGTGACGGTGCAAGTCCGTCGGTGCATATCGTTAGACTACCATGCAGAGAGTTAGACCTCTGTGGGTGGTTATGCGTGTGTATATTTATGAAGTACAATGTTTTTTAGTAGTAAAATTTAAAAAAAGAAATGAACACTTTAAGTTACAAGACCGTTTCCGCTAATAAGGAAACTGCTAAGAAGGAGTGGGTGGTAATCGACGCCACAGACCAGGTTGTTGGTCGCCTTGCTTCGAAAGTAGCGAAGTTGATTCGCGGAAAGTACAAGCCCAATTTCACTCCTCATGTAGATTGTGGTGACAATGTCATTATCATTAATGCCGCTAAGGTGGTATTCACTGGTAAGAAAGAGACCGACAAAGTTTACACACGTTACACTGGTTATCCTGGTGGTCAGCGTTTTAATACGCCTGCTGAACTGCGTAAGAAGCCTTTTGGTACCGAGCGTATCATTAAGCACGCCGTTAAGGGTATGCTGCCCAAGGGTCCCCTTGGACGTAGCCTGCTGAATAACCTCTATATTTACGAGGGTACAGAGCATAAGCATGAGGCACAGAAGCCCAAAGCAATTGATATTAACCAGTATAAATAAATAAGGTACAATGGAAATGATTAATGCAATCGGTCGTCGTAAGAGCTCAGTAGCTCGCGTTTATCTGAAAGAAGGAACAGGTAAGATAACGATCAATAAGAAGGACTTAACCGAATATTTCCCCTCAGCCATTCTGCAGTACGTGGTAAAGCAGCCACTGAACCTGTTGGAGGTAGCTGAGAAATATGACATCAAGGCAAACCTCGACGGTGGTGGTTTTACAGGTCAGAGTCAGGCACTTCGCCTCGCTATTGCCCGTGCACTGGTCAAAGTAAATGCTGAAGATAAGAAGAACCTGAAGGATCATGGCTTCCTCACTCGCGATGCTCGTGAGGTTGAGCGTAAGAAGCCAGGTCAGCCAAAGGCACGTCGTCGCTTCCAGTTCAGTAAGCGTTAAAATCAATGGAGAATTGAGAATGGAGGATTGAGAATTATGATTTCTCTGTTCCGTTCGATATTCAATATTGGTTGACTGAACAGTTTAGCATCTAAACTGAGGCGACTTGAGTGGGTGGAGTTCAATGTTATTGGGTAATCATAATTCTCAATTCTGAATTCTCAATTCTCAATTACCCCTCGGTTGATTCTGGACAAAGAATAAAAAAGAACGTAAACAACAAACAAAAAAGATTAAGACAATGTCAAGAACAAATTTTGACCAACTGTTGCAGGCTGGCTGTCACTTTGGCCACCTCACACGTAAATGGAACCCCGCTATGGCTCCTTATATCTATACTGAGCGTAACGGTATTCACATCATCGACCTTCATAAGACAGTAGTAAAGATTGATACTGCTGCCGAGGCTCTGAAGCAGATTGCCAAGAGTGGTAAGAAGATTCTGTTCGTCGCTACTAAAAAACAGGCTAAGGAAGTTATTGCTGAGAAAGCTACCAGCATCAACATGCCTTACGTTAACGAGCGCTGGCCGGGTGGTATGCTTACCAATTTCCCGACTATCCGCAAGGCCGTCAAGAAAATGACGAACATCGACAAGCTTATGAGCGATGGTACCTTTGGTAATCTTTCTAAGCGTGAGCTCCTGCAGATTACACGTCAGCGTGCAAAGCTCGAGAAGAACCTCGGCTCTATTGCAGACCTGACTCGTCTGCCAAGCGCTCTCTTTGTGGTTGATGTGATGAAAGAGAACATTGCCGTACGTGAGGCTAACCGTCTGGGTATTCCTGTGTTTGGTATTGTTGATACAAACAGCGATCCTAAGAATATCGACTTCGTTATTCCTGCAAACGATGATGCTAAGGACAGCGTAGAGGTTATCCTCAATGCATGCTGTGCAGCTATCGCTGAGGGTCTGGAAGAGCGTAAGGCAGAGAAGGCTGACGAGAAGGCTGCTGAGGCTCAGGCAGAGGCAGAGGCAGAAGAGGCAAAGCCCAAGCGTGCTCGTAAGGCTCGTAAGGACGAGGCTCCTGCTGAGGAAGAAGCTCCCGCTGCTCCCGCAGAGGACGAGGCAACTGTTGCTGCAGAGTAAGATAAATGCTAAGTTGTAAATAGTAAAAAAGATAATAAAAATGGCAATTTCAATTGACGATATCAAGAAGCTTCGCGCTAT
>JAFPED010000133.1 GCA_017423565.1 Prevotella sp.
AGCCAACGAACCATCTGGATATTGAGTCCATACAGTGGTTGGAGCAGTTTCTGGCAACCAGTTCATCGGCAGTGATGTTAGTGAGCCACGACCGAGCTTTTATAAATAATGTGTGCAACCGTACCCTTGAAATTTCCTGTGGTCAGATTATCGACTATCGTGTGAAGTACGATGAGTACGTCGTGTTAAGGAAGGAGCGTCGTGAACAACAGTTGCGTGCCTACGAAAATCAACAAAAGGAGATGGCAGACATGCGTCAGTTCATAGAGCGTTTCCGTTATCAGGCCACGAAGGCTGTTCAGGTTCAGCAGAAGATAAGACAGCTGGAGAAGATGGTGCCCATAGAGGTTGATGAGGTAGATAATTCGGCATTGCACCTGAAGTTCCCTCCTTGTCTGCGTTCAGGCGACTATCCTGTCATTTGCGAGGATGTGAAAAAAGAGTACAACCACGTGGTGTTCGACCATGTGAACCTGACCATCAAGCGAGGTGAGAAGGTAGCGTTCGTTGGTAAGAACGGTGAAGGAAAATCGACATTGGTGAAGTGTATCATGGGTGAGATACCCTTTGAGGGAAACCTGAAGATAGGTCACAACATCCAGATAGGCTATTTCGCACAGAACCAGGCACAGTTGCTGGACGAGAACCTTACTGTCTTCGAGACGATAGACCATGTGGCGAAGGGTGAGATACGTTTGAAAATACGTGACATTCTGGGTGCATTCATGTTTGGCGGTGAGGCGTCAGACAAAAAGGTGAAGGTGCTCAGTGGCGGAGAACGCAGTCGTCTTGCCATGATACGGCTGTTGTTAGAGCCGGTGAACCTGCTTATTCTGGACGAGCCGACCAACCATTTGGACATGATGTCAAAGGATGTGCTGAAAGAAGCCATCAAGGCTTTCGACGGTACAGCCATTGTGGTAAGTCACGACCGTGAGTTCCTTGACGGTTTGGTGACGAAGGTCTATGAGTTTGGTGGTGGAAAGGTCCGCGAGCACTTGGGAGGCATCTATGATTTCCTTGAGAGTCGTAAGATACAGGAACTGAGTGAGTTGGGAAGAAACGACGGTCCTGCCGTTGTGCATACTGATATCACCCAGAAACCTCAGAAACAGGATTATGTCCAGCACAAGGAACAGCAGAAACGTCTGCGTAAAGCAGAACGTGCTGTCGAAGAAAGTGAAAAGAAAATCAGTGAGATGGAACGTCGGCTGAAGGAGCTTGACGAACTGTTCCAAGATCCAAAGAATGCATCCGACATGGTCTTGGTCACAGAATATACAACTACCAAACGTGCCCTTGACGAAGAGGTGGAACGTTGGGAGCAGTTGTCAGAAACATTGGAAGAAATGTCTAATTAATAATATTAAAACAATGAATAAACTATTAGCAATGATTGCACTCGCAACGGTGTCTGCAACCGTTTCTGCACAGACACCGCTGAGGTCTGGCATTGACTTAACAGACATGAATGCCACAGTTGCCCCTGGCACGGATTTCTATGAATATGCGTGTGGTGGATGGATGAAGAAAAATCCTCTGCCGGCAGCATACTCTCGTTTTGGTAGCTTTGACCGTTTGGGGCAGGACAAC
>JAFPED010000134.1 GCA_017423565.1 Prevotella sp.
CGCTATGCCGATGCCGGCACACTCATCAACGTGATTACCAAGCGGATGGAGACGGGCATCAATGCAGGCATCGAGGCAAGGACAGCCTTCACGACGGGCTTTACAGACGATGAGGCCTACCTGAACCTGACTTCGGGCAACCATCAGTTTTCACTCTCTTATTCGTTCAACATGAGAGACTATTCAAAGCGCTTTGGTGAGCAGACTTACGACTATACACTGCAAAGGTACCTTCCCGACGACGCAGCACCAGCGTCTCCTGTTCATTACAACTATCAAAAAAAGACCCACGACAAATTCGGCTATACTTGGAACGACCCCGTCATTAAGTACACCTACAACAAATCTGACGACATAGCGGTACAGATTGTGGCAACGCCCCACTTCAGCCACAGGCATAGCGATGGACAGAGTGATATCCAAAACACATCAACACTTAACACCTCAGTTGCGGGGAAAGGCGAATTTGGCAGCCGCATGAACACATTTGGTCCAGACCTGAACGTGTATGTCCAGAAAACGCTGCCTAAAAATCAAGAACTGTCGATCGACCTCGTGGGCACCTATTATCACAACAGCAGCAAGAACTGGGCTGAGGAGACGGCCGTCAGCGACGGTGAGGTATGGCTGTCAGACAACCAAGAGCAGCAGAACAACAAGTACTCATTTATTGGTGAATTGGCTTATACTAAGAAATGGGAAAAGGGCAACCTGAGCCTGGGCTATCGCGGATCGTTCGGACGCTCAAATGCCACCATCAGCAACGTGCTTTCAGGCTATGAGGACTATGAATACTCATCTGCCAGTTATCAGCACTATATGTATGCCGAGTATAGTGGCAATCTCGGAAAATTGATGTACCGTATCGGTGCAGGAGCCACACAAGTGACCCAAGACAATACTGATGCTCACGACTCTCATTGGCTCTTCACACCAAAACTCATCCTGAGTACTAATCTATCAAAGACGATGAGCCTACAATGGGTTACCTCGTCACAATCGAATACGCCCCCTATCTCACAACTCAGCAACAATGCCAGCCTGGTCATTCCTGGTGTGCTAAGTATTGGCAATCCGTATCTGAAGAGTTATAACACTTATCGGTCGGAACTTATCCACAAGTGGAACCTCGGCTGGTTACAAACCCAAGTTGGACTATACTATTCATATTCCGATTCTCCTATCAACCGCTATTATACCCAGCAAGAGATTAACGGCCTGCAATATATTGTGGGCACTAACGAAAATGCCAACTATAGCAGTAAATTGGGTGGGTCATACATGTTGGTCATTAGCCCCTTTAAGAGTCAGGTGCTGACGGTGGCCATTCAGGGCTACGTCTCTCGTCAAACGGTCAGTAGCCCCATTATCGGACACTACCATCATACGTGGGCACCGCTCTACTATGCCATTCAGTTCCGGAAGGGCAACTGGGGAGCCTCCTATGTAGGGAACATCGTGTCAAAACGCCTCAATGGATCCACACTGGATGCCGGCGAGAACAAATCTCACCTACAAATTTTTTGGCAAAACAAGAACTGGCGCATCTTCGCCGCTGACTATTGGATATTCACCCGCTCACGCTATTCCGGCTATAGCATGCCGACAAGCATCCTGCAAAGTACCTATAAAACGTGGATTAATGACAATAAGTCGATGTTTGTCCTCGGTTTCAGTTACGACTTCTCTACAGGAAAGAACATTAAGATAGATCGCAAACTGCGAAATAAGGACTCTGACACAGGCAGTTTCTAGTTTATATTTGTAATCTATTTAGACCTATAGGTCAGAAAAGTGACGGTCGCGGGTGGATGCACCTGCGACCGTCAACATGAGGTTTTTTCTCTGGGTGTTAAACTGATTGTTAGTATTGTCTTTAGTTTCAAGTTGGCCTCCGCCAACTCCAAACTCCTCACTTCTAACTTACTTAATGATTCCCATCTGCTTGCCGATCTTGATGAAGGCGTTGATGCACTTGTCGAGGTGCTCACGCTCGTGACCGGCCGATA
>JAFPED010000135.1 GCA_017423565.1 Prevotella sp.
CCACCCAGAAGCTCATCCAGAAGTGGATTGACGGCGAGGTAGAGCATATGGCTTGGGAAGCCAAATATCTGAACTATATCGACAAGCTCGGATACGAGAACTTCCTCATCGAGATGATGTAATAAACAATTGATAGTTGATAAAAGACGGTTGACAATGGATAATATTGTCAACCGTCTTTTTTATACGACATCATTGATAGACCAGCCCATACTTCTCGTGCAGGCGACGAAGTGTACCGTCTGTCTTCATCTGCTGAATAGCATTGTTGACCATCTGTAGCAGGTCGTCCTGACCTTTAGGCATAAGAACCCCTATCCTACCATGCGTGAAAGGACGATCAAGGAGTGGTGCGGCCAGCCGCGTGTCACTCTTCACATAATAAGGAGCTTCTGTTATTTCCGTAATCATCACGTCTGCCTGTCCTTCGGCAATGAGTGAAGGTATCTCCTCATTTTTCTGATGGACGATAATCGTGGCATGCGTAAGATGCTCGTTGGCGAACTTCTCATTGAGTCCGCCAGGATTGACCATCACCCGTACTTCGGGCTTGTCAATGTCAGCAAGGGACTGATAACGGTCTGCTTCGTCTGCACGACATAGAATGGTTTTACCATTAGCCAGGTAGCCTTCGCTCATAAGCATTGTCTCTTTCCTTGCATCAGTAATGGTGATACCGCCAATGGCGAGGTCCATGATTTGCGGTTTGGCCTGCACGTCAGCAGACAAGGTAGGCCACGATGTCTTGACGAAGGAGACGCCTACTCCAATATAACGGGCTATCTCCTGCACCACGTCAATGCCGAATCCCCAGTATTCACCTGTTGCGGGCTCCAGAAAGGAGAGGGGACGATAATCGCCGGTAGTACCGACAAGGAGTGTTCCACGCTCTAAGATGGTTGCCACGGAACCGCTGACAGGAACTTCGGTATGTGTGGAGAGGATGAAAGCTGTATTCTGACCGTTCTCTCTACCAAAGAGGAGTGCTGACTTCAGGTCGTTTTCTGGGAATAGCCTGGTACTGTCAAAGTAATATAGCTGATTATCGGTATTGTACCATCCCCCTACGTAACCGTCGTGCTGCAAGGCATGGCTCACTACGTCGTTGAGCTGACTGCGCGAATGACTGTTTTGCGTAGCTGCATAACTGACGGCAATACCCTCTTGCGGCTCGGTCATGGTACGTATGTCAAGCGTGAAACCATCGGGATGGTTCTGGCTAAAAGCCCACACCTTATCGGCTATGGCTGAAACTGTAGCATTCCCCGTATTATTGTCGCTACCGCCACAAGAAGAGAAAAGGGCAGCGCACGAGAGGGTGAGTAGGAGATACAGAAATGTCAGACGTGTCTTTTTACTCATAATGAAATGATTTTAATCTATTTGCAAAAGTATGACTTTTTTGGTTATTTCGATTACTTTTTGGCAAAAAACTTGCGTTTTGAATAAATTTCCGTAGGTTTGTACCGATAGTTCTGCAACTTTTCAGTATCTTTGCACGTCTAACTGACAAGACTAAGCATAAAAAGGAAATACCGATGATACATCTCAAAGATATCAACAAGACGTACCAAGGTGCACAACCACTTCACGTCCTAAAAGGCATCACCCTGGATATAGAGAAGGGAGAGTTCGTCTCCATTATGGGTGCGTCGGGTTCTGGCAAGAGTACGCTGCTGAACATTCTCGGCATACTGGACAACTACGACTCAGGGACGTACGAACTGAATGGTGTGCTCATCAAGAATCTGTCAGAGCGTAAAGCAGCGGAATATCGCAACCACATGATAGGGTTTATATTCCAGTCGTTCAATCTTATTTCGTTCAAGACCGCAGTAGAAAACGTGGAGTTACCACTTTTCTATCAGGGTGTGTCACGTAAGAAACGTCACACACTGGCATTGGAATACCTGGAGCGCTTGGGACTACGTGACTGGGCAGAGCACTACCCTAACGAGCTCTCTGGTGGACAGAAGCAACGTGTGGCCATTGCCCGTGCACTTATTACGCAGCCACAGATTATTCTGGCAGACGAGCCAACTGGTGCTTTGGACTCAAAGACCAGTGTTGAGGTGATGCAATTGCTGAAACAGCTGAACGCAGAGGAGCATATCACTCAGATTATAGTGACGCATGACCCTGGTGTAGCAGAAAAGACAAACCGCATTATTCGCATCAAGGATGGAGTTATTGAATGAGATATGGCAGACAGCCAAGCGTAACAAGCTGCGCACAGGTCTGACAGGTTTTGCCGTGGCATGGGGAATCTTCATGCTCATCGTGCTGCTGGGTGCCGGCAATGGCCTCATCAATGCGCAGCTGCAGTCATCGAGCCGTTTTCTGTCAAACTCGATGATAGTGTTTGGCGGCAGGACATCGAAGCCGTATCAAGGTATGAAGGAAGGTCGCAACATTAACTTGCAGGCACGTGACATCAATACGACGGAGACGGCATTTCCACAAACCATTGACGAGGTAGGTGCTTCCTATGAGACGACAGCGACGATTACCAACGGGCAGGACTATATCTCCACAAGCATCTCAGGCGTTTATCCGAACTTTCCAAAGATCAACAAGATAGAGATCCTGGAGGGACGCTTCATCAACAACATTGACCTTTCTGACAAGCGCAAAGTACTGGTGCTGAGCAGCAAACAGGCAGAGGAACTACACGCAAAGGTTGGCGACCACGTCAAGGTGGCGTCACTGATGTTTCAGGTTGTTGGCATCTACAAGGCAGACGAGAGCCGTCAGTCAGACGCCTACTCATCCTACTCTGCCATCAAGAGCATTTTCGGTGCAAACACCAACGATGCCGGTAATATACAATTTACGTTTCACGGACTGACAACAGAACAGGCTAACGAAGACTTTGAGAAGGAATATCGTCAGCGCCTGAACGCAGCGCACCAGGTACATCCTGAAGACGAGAGCAGTTTCTGGCTGTGGAACCGCTATACACAAAACATGCAGATGGAGATGGGTATAGGCATCATACGCACTGCCCTGTGGATAGTTGGTCTGTTCACATTGCTTTCGGGCATAGTGGGTGTCAGCAACATCATGCTCATCACCGTCAAGGAGCGTACGCATGAGTTTGGCATTCGCAAAGCCATAGGTGCCAAGCCATGGAGTATCCTGAAGCTCATCATCACCGAGAGTGTCATCATCACTACGTTCTTTGGGTATATAGGCATGGTCTTAGGTGTGGCAGCCAACGAATACATGGATGCCACCATCGGCCATGACACCATAGACACCGGACTGTTTCAGGCAACCATGTTCGTGAACCCTACTGTAGGTCTTGACGTATGTATCGAGGCAACGATGGTGATGGTCATTGCCGGTACCATAGCGGGACTGATACCAGCCATGAAGGCCAGTCGCATACGTCCTATTGAGGCACTTCGTGCAGAGTAAAGGTAAAAAAAGAGATTGTCCAATGAGATTAGATATAGACAGCTATCGCGAGATTATCGACACGCTGACCCGTAACAAGTCACGGTCGTTCCTGACAGGCTTCGGAGTGTTCTGGGGCGTGTTCATGCTCATTGCCCTTATAGGAGGAGGCCAGGGACTAAAGGAACTGCTCAATAATAACTTCGAGGGATTTGCCACCAATTCAGCACTTGTATGGGCACAACCTACGACAAAACCCTACAAGGGATTCAGGAAAGGCCGTCAATGGTACATGGTCTATCGGGACGTACAACGTGTTAAGGAACAGGTGCCGGAACTGGATGTTGTCACGCCTATGGTGTCACGCTGGGGTACAAATGCCGTGGCTGGTGACCATAAGAGCTCGTGCAACATGAGTGGTGTCAATCCTGACTACTCACGTGTGTTAGAGCCAAAGATTTACTATGGACGCTATCTGAACGACATGGATTTGCAGCA
>JAFPED010000136.1 GCA_017423565.1 Prevotella sp.
CTCAACAGGTGCAGAATGGCAAACAGCCCACACCACATTGGGGTAACAGCTTTACAGCCCAGGCGAGTCAGGTCATCTATGCTGGTGGTGCCATCCACTCAGGCATTGAAATGGCAAAGTTGGGGCGCCGGTTGGCAGAGCTTGATGTAGAGAAGAATCGACAGGAGGTGCGTTTCTTGCTTACCGGTTATTACCTTGACCTCTGCAAACTGCAGAACCAGCTGCAGGTGATAGCGAAAAACATGGAGCTGACAAAGAAAGTCATCGCACAGATGAAGGCTCGCCGAGAACAGGGGACGGTGTTGAAGAACGACATCACACGATACGAACTGCAACTGCAAAGTCTTCTGCTTACAAAGACACAGCTTGATGATGCACAGAAGATTATCCGTCATCAGATAAGCACAGCCATCCACCTGCCAGAGGGAGAGGATTTTGAGGTGGATACGCAGTCGCTTGAAGAAGAGGGAATGGCACTCAAGACACTCACCTCAGAGGAGTTGTGGCAACAGACTGCGGCAGAAAACAATATCGATATCCGTCAGGCTTCGCTTGCCTCAGAAATATCGGAACAGAAAGTCAAGAACACGCGTGCAGCCTCGCGGCCATCAGTGGCTGTAGTGGCAGAAAACAATCTGTTTGGCCCATACACCTCCGACCTGATTCCAAAAGATGCCAACGTCAACGTGTGGTTTGTAGGCATTGGCGTGAAATACAATCTGTCAAGTCTCTGGAAGAACAAGCATGCTATCCGTAAGGCGAAGCATGAAAACACCCAGGCACGCGAAAGTGTGATGCTGGCGCGTGAAGGCATAGAGAATGGTGTACAAGCCTGCTATACCAATCTGCTAACCAGTTCGGTAGAGGTTAACACACAGGAGAAACAGGTGGAACTGGCCAACCAGAACTATGCGGTGGTGAAGAACCGTTACGACAACGACCTGGCTCTGCTCACCGATATGCTTGATGCCTCAAACATGAAGCTCTCTGCCGATATGGCTTTGGTCAATGCCCGCATCAATATGCTTTACAATTATTTCAAACTTAAATATATAACAAATACCCTATAATAAGATGGAAAAGAATAAGATTACGACCTACAGTTATAATGCGATTGTGATACTCTGTATCGTATGCGGTGCTGTTTATGCCGCCAGTCAGTTTATGCATTTCGGTGGAGGCGAAGTCACGGATAATGCACGTGTATGCCAGAATATCGTGCCACAGAATTGTCGTGTGCAGGGCTTTATACGCGAGGTGCGATTTACTGAATTTCAGGAGGTGAAAAAGGGCGATACACTTGTTGTCATTGAAGATGCCGAGTTTCGTCTTCGTCTGGCTCAGGCAGAAGCCGATCTTGCCCGTGCCGAGCGTGGTTCGCTGGGTACAGCAAGCAGCATCCATACCACCAAGACCAGTATCAGCGTGACCGAAGCTGGCATTGAAGCAGCTCGTGTGCAGAGGGAGAATGCAAAGAGGGAGGATGCTCGTTTTCAGAAGCTGCTGGAGCACGATGCCGTTACACAGCAACAGTATGACAATGTCCAC
>JAFPED010000137.1 GCA_017423565.1 Prevotella sp.
CCACCATGTGGCTTCACCCCAGCTACCTGTGCCAGGAGCTGCATAGATAAGACGCAAGTGGTTTGCATCAATGTCGATAATTTCGAATTCTGTCGGCTTATTACCACCTGAGTTGATCTGGAATGGGAACAAGATCGAACCTGGGTCTGTTGACAGAGTACCATAAGCCCAAGCACTTTGCGAACCATCGATTGAGTGCTGTAAAGGCTCACCGCCCGTCCATATTGTAACATCATATTTACCAGAACGGATTTCTTTACCTTCAGCATTAAAGCAAGATACCTTACCAGTCTTCCAATTGAAGGTCATGTATGCATCTTCACTTTCCTCACCAGTAGGAACACCAGTATCAGAATGCTGCATCTGGCCAGTCAATTCCTCAGGCTTAGCACCCCACCAGATACCACTGGTCCAGTCTTCGCCAGCTGCATAACCCAGATTACCCCAAACAGCACCATCACGGAATTCGGTATCCCAAGTCCAATCCTTCGTATCGAAGTTTGTAAGGGCACCCTCGTCATCAGAGTTACTGGTGAATGCCCACCATGTGGCTTCACTCCAGCTACCTGTGCCAGGAGCTGCATAGATAAGACGCAAGTGGTTTGCATCAATGTCGATAATTTCGAATTCTGTCGGCTTTTTGCCACCAGAGTTAATCTGGAACGGGAACAAGATAGCACCTTCAGAGGTCTTCAGTTTACCATAAGCCCAAGCAGCCTGTGAACCATCCACAGAAGCGATGTGACGCTCCAAACTAAAATCTTCTACAGAGTACTTACCTTTGCGAATCTGGTTACCACCAGCGTCAAAGCATGCAATGTTGCCATCATCATAGATAACCATCGAGGCAGCAGAACTCTCCTCACCAGTAGCTACACCAGTATCAGAATGCTGCAACTGACCAGTCAATTCTTCAGGAGTTGCTCCCCACCAGATACCACCGGTCCAATCGTCACCAGCTGCATATCCCAGGTTACCCCAAACAGGACCAACACGGAAATCTGTATCCCAATACCAAGTCTTTGAGCCATGAGAATCACTGGCAAGCCAGCGTACAGCGGGTTCAAGTTCCTGAGGAACATATACTGTGGCGGTCTTACTGCCAGAAATTGTATTGCCATTGAAGTCTCTAGTCTCAATGTAATAAGTCTGCTCAGAAGGATTTCCACGCTTCGGGACAATCTTAAACTTACCATTAGGTTCACCTGCAGACAATACATTACGATTGCCTTCATCATCAAGCTGATAAACCGTTACCACACGTGATGGAGAGGTAGTGAACGTAAAGTAATTACCATCAGCAGCCTCAATCGTATAAGTCTCGTCACTATACTGCTTCACTGCGAAACCGCTTGTAAGCTGATCGCTTGTCAAGCCGGAATCACCAGGCATGCCAATGCTATCTTTCGACGGGTCGCAGGCAGTCAGCAAGCCGAGGGCTGCAACCATGAATAATATCTGTTTTTTCATCTTTTGTTCTGTTTTTATTAGTTCAACTTTGTTGGTTTACCAGCCACCGTACTCTGACGTAGCATCTGTCCAACCGTCGTTCTGCTTAACCGTACCAAGAGCAATCTGCGTCTCAGGCATCTTCTGGAAACCTGCTGTTGCATTGTAACGAGCTACATAGCCACCGTTATGAGCGGTGTTAGTACCTGGGTTTCCACAATAATAAACTGGCTGGTTTTCCTGCTTAGCTAACTGAGTGGCGGCAATATGCCAACGACGGATATCGTTCCAGCGAATACCTTCACAAGCCAACTCCCAACGGCGCTCATTCTGCAGAGCCTGCAGAGAATAACCGTTAATAGCGGGCAGACCGGCTCTTGCGCGAACTTTATTAATACCAGAGGCATCTTCCTTCAGCTCAGACTGCATGAGAAGCACGTCTGCGAAGCGGATAAGAACCAAATCGTGGATATTAGACAACTGGAAGTTGTTCTCACCAGAGGTATCCCAGTTTCCTGGATACATCAACGTCTCAAAGCAAGCCAGATAAGCTGGGACATCACCTTCCTTCGGTGCAAACGAGCCATCGTTCTTGGCACAAATAGGTGACCACTTCTTACCGTAATAGTCGGTCTCCTGTACGAAGTCAGCCCAACCACCGCGTGTATATGCGGGCATCTCATCCGTATTGTTCACATCGGCGATAGTAGCCTGCAGACGGATATCATTAGGCTCAGCGGCCTTCCAGTCGTTCACGAGGTTAGGAGCCACAGGACCGGCACCCCATCCCTGTCCGAATGGGAATGTTTTTGCGTAATCCTGACCGCCACG
>JAFPED010000011.1 GCA_017423565.1 Prevotella sp.
AGACAAACTGGAGCGTCCTAAAGACATGAAATAAGTAACAACAAATAATCCCCGGAATTTTTCCGAGGATTATTTGTTTATTTAGTTCACTACAAAATTGATAGCTTTCAAATCCTTGTCAAGCGATGACGTACCATAGAGAATCTGATAATGTCCAACCTTCGTGGAGAGTTCATCAATACTCTCGTCGTAGTACTCAAAGGCCTCGCCGTCAAGTTCTATCTTAGCAATCTCAGTTTTCCCTGGCTTCAGACTGAGTTTCTGGAATCCCTTCAACGCTTTGATTGGAGCACCGGGATCATCCAAAGATTTCACATACACCTGAATAGTTTCTGTTCCCTCACGTTTTCCCGTATTCGTTACGGGGACGGTAAGAGTCACTTTCCCGTTTTTCTTCATTGACTTAGCCGACAGTTTTCCCTTACCAACTGCAAAGGTGGTATAACTCAAACCATAACCGAAAGCATACTGAGGGATACCAGTAAAATAACGATAGGTGCGATTCTTCATACTATAGTCAAGGAAATCAGGCAGATCACTTGTTGAGCGATAGAACGTCACTGGCAACTTTCCGCCAGGGTTATAATCACCAAACAGCACATCAGCCAGAGCCTTTGCTCCACCCTGTCCGGCATACCAAGCCTGCAGAAGTGCATCGTACTGTCCTTCTACACTACCAAAAGCAATTGCCGAGCCAGAACAGTTGACAAAGATGACGGGACGGCCTGTGGCATGCATCGCACGAAGAAGGCGCTGTTGTACTGAAGGCAGTTCGATGTCAGCCTTATCTCCTCCTTCTCCTTCCATCTGTGCCGAAATACCACCAATAATGACAATGGCATCTGCCGAAGCTACTGCATCAGCCAATGGAGTAAAGTCAACAAGGTTTCTTTCGCAGATATCGCCACGCAACATAGCGAACTGTCCATTGCCACGTCGGTATTCTATCACGACATCATAGACTTCACCTTCTTTTACAGGAAATGACTTGTATTCGCGTGAGCGATGAAAATATCCTCCCTGAGGGAGCGAAGGCTTTGCCGTTTCTATCACCTTGCCATTCACCTTGATGACATAGCCGTTATCTGAGGTCAGCGAATACTTCATCTCACCCGTAAAGGTTGAATGATACTTTCCACTCACTCTGACCGACAGTGAATCATTGTTTACACCCTCAGCAAAACCCCAGGCTCCAAAGGTAGTGAAAGCCAATTCTTTATAATAATCAGACTTAACAGGTTCGCCTTTTAACTCCTTATTATTCCAAAACTCTACAAACACGCCTTTACCATCATTAAAATCCTGCAGATGGTGAATCGTTGCATATTCATCATTCAATTCACAAGCTTTCTGATAAAACACTTTAGCACCGGGTACAGCCTGTCTGATACCCTCCAGTAATGAATGTGTATGTGCCTTGGTTGGTGTTCCACCATAATTACCATTCAACATAGCAGCATCATCGGCATTCGGGCCAATCACGGCTATGGTCTTGATATTCTTTGAAAGTGGCAATACCCCACCTTTGTTTTCCAACAGAACCATTGACTCGCGAGCAGCCTCAACGGCAAGATCATTATTTTTCTCACTGCTGATGACATCTGGTCCCAATTTAGCCCAAGGCAGGCGATCGGCAGGATCGAACATACCAAGTTCGAAGCGTCCCAATAGGGTCTTACGCAAATGTTGGTCCAGATCTGACTCTTTAATCATTCCCTTCTTCAAGCCTTCTTCCAGCGACATCATCACTTTACCACACTCCAGGTCGGTACCATTCAGTACTGCATCAATACTGGCAGATAATCCATCCTTATGAGTTTCATGCTGGCCTTTGTTAAAGAAATTATTGATGGCGTCACAGTCCGTCACCACAAGTCCGTTGTATCCCCATTTATTTCGCAGAATATCAATCAGCAGGCGGTCACTCGTGCAACAGGGTTTCCCTTCAAAACGCTGGTAGGCACACATAACCTCTCTGACATTTCCTTTCTTAACCAGCGCTTTGAAAGCAGGAAGATAAGTTTCCCATAAATCACGGTTCGTTGGCTCGACATTCATAGAATGGCGGAGCGGCTCGGGACCGCTATGAACAGCATAATGCTTGGCACAAGCGTGAGTCTTGAAATAATGATTGTCATTCCCTTGCATTCCCAATACCGTCTGCACACCTAACACCGCATTCATATAGGGATCCTCGCCACAGGTTTCCTGACCACGTCCCCACCGAGGATCACGGAAGATGTTGACATTGGGACACCAGAAGGTAAGTTCCGGATTACCAGGATAATAGATAACTCCCATTGGCACATTGAAGATGTGATGGTCAGAACGGTTCCAGTTGGCTCGTGCCTCATCTGAGACTGTCGAGAACACATCATAAATGAGTTGCGCATTGAAAGCAGCAGCCATACCAATGGGTTGAGGATAGACGGTGTAACCTTCTTGACGCACACCATGACAAGCCTCGCTCCACCAATTATAGGAAGGAATACCCAAGCGATCAACAGAAGCAGACTTATTCATCATCAGTCCAACCTTCTCCACTGGGGTCAATAGTGATATAAGGTTTTCCACTCGGTCGGCATAAGGCAGGTCGGGATTCTGGAAGGGATAAGTATACTGTGCCGACACTTCGCCAGTAAACAAGACAACTAATGCGAGAAATAGCTTTTTCATATTCATCATTATTTTTTAAGACTAACCAATAGTTTTATTAAAGCCCTACGACGCTGCGACCACGTAGGATAATCTGAGGCACGAAGTGTATGAACTTTAAAATCGGGCATCTGCGGGGCCTGCTGCATAAAGTCAAGTGTACTCGTTGTAATGACACAGGGCACCGTCTTTCCGTCAGCCAACAGCCGATCAGCTATAGCGTCAGCGCCACCCACCTTAAACCAACTCTCCATCGTGTCGTCATCTCCTGGTACGAGTTGAATAAATTCAGGACGAGTCGGTGTCGTCGGCATTGGCGACATATACCATGCTTCCATGCGTTCCACATCATAGTCTACACGTCCATGGGCAATGTCGCCTTGAGAGGCAAAGTTGAAAGGCGAGCGTGGATTGTCTGCAATACTATACTTAAACCCTTTATCGGGTGAAAGATACATGTTCTGGGGGTCTGCGACACGCATTCCATCCACTACAAAACAATACTTAAAGGTTTCAAACAAGCAGTCGGTAAGCATGATGCTCCACACACCATCAGCGTCCTTCTTCATCTTCAATGTCTCGGGCAGTATCTCACTTTCCAGTTCCACCTGCTGTGCATCAGGAGCCTTGATACGGAACGTAATCCCCTGCTCAGTATATTCTGGCGAAATGAGTGGTTTGGGGAAGAGGCGTGCCATCACTCCAGGCGTAAACTGCTGCTCCTTACCTGTAGCGGCTGGGGCTGGTTGCGCCTCCTTCATTGCTGCTTCCGAAGCTTTCTTGTTGAAAAGCAGAGGCAATGTCTTAGACAGGAAGTATTTGGCATTCATCCATGTATGACCGAATTTGTCATTGGTAAACACCTTCACAGAACGGATGCCCTTTTTGTCCAAAAATTCCATATAGTCACGTGCATTGCCATAGAGGAAATCATCCGTACCTACTCCCAACCAGAAGAGATGGATTTTCTTATTGGTCTCGCCAGCTTGATCGTACACTTGGGGAATATCCATCGAAGTGAACGAACTATAGGAACAAAGATACGAGAATTTATCGAGATTGCTTAGACCATTGAAGAGCGCTTGGTTACCCCCTCGTGAGAAACCACCGATAGCTCTATGGTCAGCATCGTTTTTCGTGCGATAGTTCTTTTCGATATACGGCATCAGATCATTTACCAAATCACGGCTAAACACGTCACCGCCAAAATTCGTCTGAGGCATAGTCAGGCTGTCCGACTTGGCAGGTAGCAGTTTGTATGGATTGCCATAAGGTAACACGACAATCATTTCCTTAGCAGCCTTGTCAGCCAGCAGATTGTCAAGAATATAGTTCACACGTCCCACCTTATAATATACCTCCTCCGTATCTGTTGTGCCACTGATAAGGTAAAACACAGGATATTTTTTATCCCAACTCATCATATATGAAGGCGGCAAATAGACTACAGCAGTATTCGTTCCGCCAAGGCTCTTGGAATAGTAGTGGATATAATCCAACCGACCATGAGCTACCTGCCTGATATCGTGAGGGAGTGAACCTTCTTTAGCAGGAATCTCCAATAGACTGTTCTTGAATCCCTCGTTTGGGAAATACTGTGGATTCGCTGGATCCATCACACTGACTCCATCAACCACAAAACAATAAGGATACATGTCGGGAGCTGCCGGACCTAACGTAACACTCCACACACCTGTTTGTGCGTCGCGTGTCATCTCTTTACGACCAGCAAACTGCACATCCACAAATACCTGCTTGGCATTATCGTTCTTGTAACGGAATGTGACAGTGCCGTCTTCGTTGCACTTCACGGACTCTGTTACAGCAGTCTGTTGTGCCCAGCCATACCCCGCCAGCACAACGGCAATGATTGTTAATAGTTTTCTTGAGTAATTCATATGAATAATGTTTGATATTAAGTTGTTTTGATGATGCAAAGATACGAATAAGTGAGAACAATACAAAATAAAAAATGTTTTTTTAGTTAACATTTTATAATAAAGTGGTGACTAAAATTTACATTTCACACTTTAGCACGTCCTAATTACAGATTTATTTCTAACAAAATTTATGTTATGAACCTGTTATCTTACTACACTCAACTATTCAATTGCAGGAAAGCACTGTATCTCAGTCTCTTTCTTTTAACAACCTGCTACGTGTCTGCCCAAGACCTCAAACTTAATGATTTAGAATACTTTGACCGTCAAGGTGTCAATGTGCTGGTGTACAGCAACAATTTCAATGGAGGTTTCAATGACGAGAAAAATTCCGGTATTGAGATTATACACCATGGTGTGCGTACTGTTCAAGGCGGAGCTGTGAGACTGAACAACACCCCTGAGCAATGGGACTTGGTGCCCACGACAACCTCTCGCAAAGTTAATCGGGACACACAGTCAATAGAAGTTGGTTTGCGCTATAACGACTACGATTTTGACAGTCGTGTGGTGGTAACTGCCAAAGGGAAAGCGGTTGAAATAGCTGTATTCCTCGACAAGCCCGTTCCTGAAGCTCTTGCTGGCAAGGCTGGTTTCAACATCGAGTTCCTCCCATCACAATATTGGCAAAAAACATACGTGATGGACGGCCGTCTGAACAGATTTCCACGCTATGCTGCCAGCCAGACAGTTACACGACCCAATAGTGAAAAACCTCGTCAGTTCAAGGGGTTCAAGACTTATGACGATCGCGGAACCAATCGCTTTGTCGATCCACTACCCATGGAGACTGGACACGAAATCATTGTTGCAACTGATGCACCAGAACGAATGATTCGCATCAGCAGCGAGGATTCCGAACTCCAACTTTTCGATGGACGTATGCTGGCACAGAATGGTTGGTATGTGCTACGCAGTGTATTGCCTACAGGGAAAACGGGCAAGGTTGTTACATGGACTGTAGAGCCACATGCTGTTCCCGGATGGATACGCGAACCGAACATCGGTTTCTCTCAAGTAGGATATATCCCCGAGCAACCTAAGATTGCCGTTATCGAACTTGACAAGCAGGACCCTGTCAAGGCGACAGCTTCACTATGGCGCATAAAGACTGACGGTACGAAAGAGAAAGCCTTTGAAGGGGCCGTTAAAGAATGGGGACCTTATTACAAATATAATTATGTAAAGTTCGATTTCTCGTCTGTTCACGAGCCTGGTGTATATTATATCCAGTATGGTGATACCAAGACTAACGACTTCCTCATTGACAAGAGTGTCTATAATAAGATTACCGATGCCACCACAGACATTTGGATTCCCATCCACATGAACCACATGTATGTAAATGAGGGTTATCGTACCTGGCACGGAGAGCCCTTCAAAGAAGGCTACCTTCAGGCACCGCCCAGTGACCATTTCGACTTACATGCACAGGGTGCTACTACCGACACGAAATATAAACCATTGGAGCTCATTCCTGGACTGAATGTCGGAGGTTTCTTCGATGCAGGCGATTTTGACATTGAAACGGGTTCTAATATTAATGTTGTTCAAAATCTTGTACGCGCCTGGGAGTTGTTCAAGCCACAACGTGATGAAACATTTGTCAGTGAACAGCAACGTTATGTTGACCTGCACCGCCCAGATGGCACGCCCGATATTCTCCAGTTTATCGAGCACGGCATGCTTAACCTCGTGGCACAGGCTGAGCAAATAGGCCACATGGCTTCTACGCTCTCTAATTCTGTGCTCGACAACTATCACCACTTAGGCGACGCAGCCTCGCTTACTGACGGTTTACATTACGATCCAAGTCTGAAGCCCTACGAAGTGTCTGCTGATGGCAAGCGTAGCGGAACACCTGACGATATGTGGGCCTTTACAACGCGTAATCCGAACCTCGATATGCAAGCAGCTGCTGTCTTCTCTTCTGCTGCCCGTGCACTCAAAGGATATAATGACCCACTTGCCCAGCGTGCCTTGAAACAAGCCGAGCGCCTAACTGCTGAAAGTGCTCAGAAAGTAAATCGCCGCCGTTTCGACATCTGGCAGATGCTCAATCGTCCTCAAGAGGAAGATTGGATACACGGCAATGGTTTCGTTTATGCCATACAGGCAGCCTTCGACTCTATTCCGCTGAAAGATGAAGCATACAAACAAAAGCTACGCCCCTACGTTATCAAATTTGAGAAATACATCAAGGGATTCGACAAAGACAATCCTTATGGTGTACCCATTGGACTTGGCAACTGGGCAGGTGTCAATATGGTACTCAACTTCGGTATTGCCATCAACTATGCACACCTCTATTATCCTGACATCATAGGCAAGGATGAGATATATCGTGTAGCCAACTGGCTCTTTGGTTGTCACCCCTACCACAACTATTCGTTTGTTGCAGCTGTAGGAGCAGCCCGGCCCAAAGCAGTATTCTATGGCAACAACCGTGCTGACTTCTCGTTCATACCAGGTAACGTGGCTCCAGGACTGTTATTCCGCAAACCTGATCACTTCGAAAATTTCGACGACTGGCCTTTCTTGTGGGGACAGAACGAAGGAACCATAGCAGGCAACACTCAGTATGTCATATTTGGCTCTGCCTTCAAGAATTTAGTAAACAAATAATATATTATGAAGAAGATTCTTTCTATCATAGCTACATCCCTGCTGTGGGTTTCATCAGCAGAGGCAGGAGTTCCCCTCATCCAAGAGCAGGGGAACTCTCGTTATACTATTCAATTGGATAGTATTTCCATGACAATTGATGCTAATGGTGGGAAAATACTGTCGTTCCGCTATGGCAATCAGGAAGCTATCTCACAGCTAAAATGGCCTAATGCCTTCGGCAGTACATTTTGGACGAGTCCGCAAAAGGAGTGGTATTGGCCTCCTATACCAGAATATGACAAATTGCCATATACAGTCAAGCAAGAGAATTCTTCACTCGTGATGACGAGCCAGATATCGCCAACCCAGCAATATCAAATTACAAAACAATTCTCCGCTGATCCAACCGACGATGCCGTTATTGTCAGTTACACCATCACCAATAAATCGCCCCTTACACGTCAGGTAGCGCCATGGGAGATAACCCGTGTTATCAACGACGGCAACGGACTTATCTTCTTCGATGCCGACCTTTCCGGAATAACACCTGCAAGACTGATGAACTTCAAGGCTGCTGACGGTGCTGTATGGTATCAGCCTGACGTAGCCGACCAGAATCGCAAGATCAATGCTGATGGCAAGGGGTGGCTCGCATATTACAACCACGGACTATTATTATTGAAGAAATTTCAAGACCTTGACGTATCACAACCTGCCCCAGAAGAGGCAGAGATACAAGTTTACGTCAATCGTGGAAAAACTTATATAGAACTGGAAAGCCAAGGAGCCTACACTACCCTGGAACCTGACCAATCACTCACTTGGACCGTCCGCTGGTATCTTCGTCGCGTTAACGGCGACCCAACACTGCCTCTTTTACTTGAAGCCATCAAGTAAGCAGCGCTTCAGATAGAAAGCACGGAAATCCGACCATTTGTAATAGGGTGCCTGTGTGGTAGGAACAGGAAGCGATACCTCGTTACCATTCAGAAGACATTTCACAAGAATGTCTTCTTTTTCTTTCTGACCGCGATAGAAGACAAGCTGTACATTACAAGCCTTACAGGTTTCCCAGTTCTGGTAACAGTTTTTCACCTCATTGGGGTCCTCCGGATCTTTATCAGCACCATTGATACCCAGCACGACGGTCAATGGCCCCATAAAGGAATCATGCCCGAAGCGTAAGTCGGCTATACGGTCACTGGTGCCATCAATCACGGCATCAGCCTTCTTGATAATATCCTGCAAGATGGGCATCACATCATATTGGGCAGAGAAAACCCATGAGTACGAGCCTAAGTTTGAAGCTTCCCACTGAGCAGCTATTTCATCGTCATTGAGCAACCGACCCATCATACCTTCATAGTTGATACTTGGCAGTGTCTTATAGAAATCTATCAGGAGATAAGCCGCCTTATGTGCTTTATAAGGTAATCCTTCTGTAGAAGCGAATGTCCGTGCCAGCACCTTTTCTGGTAACGAGTTGTCACTTTTGAACATAGCACGGTTCTTCTCGTAGCGAGGCTTGACCGGTTTTGGGAAATGGTGCTTGACGGGATTCTGGCGGTCTGTCGGTACAACAGCATCAAGTGTGAAACGAGAAGATTGCTCACGTATCTCAATTAACGGATTACACTGTACCAATTCCTGACAGAAAGCCGACATACTAAGTATGCAACGGTGTGACAGTGAAGAAACAGCCAGCACATTGCCTCCCTTCTTGAACACGTCGGTAAACTCATCATACATGATACGTGCTATCCGCTGGTGCTGATCCCATCCCAACTGTGTCAATTCCCCTACTCCAGTCATCAACTCTTGTTTGGCAGCCATGAATTTCTGGCAGAAGGCCTCACCTTCAGCAGTTAATAGCTTCTTGTCGTGTGCTACAGTCAACAAAGTGTCCAAATCGAGATAAAGTTTCTCTGACCAGTTATAACGTGAACCATGACGCGCATAAAGACTAATGTAAAATGGTGTATAACCCTTAGGAGTCTCTGTCATTGGATATGATTCAAACAAATATGGGCAATCATTACCATAGGCTTTTCTGGGTTCAGCCTTTAGCTGACTAAGAGCATCCATACGCTGAGTCTTGGCAGCCAACTGATAAAGAATATCCGATTCGACATCCGACATCTTAGCTGTTGGCTCATAACGCTTCACCACCTTACCGTCACGGCTGACGAGGAACTTCGTGAAGTTCCATTTAATGTCGCTTTTCTTATCAAAATCAGCATCGCGCTTGCGGAGCATATCGTCCAGCATCTTACCTATCTGATCGTTAAGGTCAAAGCCGCCAAAGCCCTTTTGTGCCTTCAGCCAAGTGAAAAGCGGATGGGCATTTGCACCGTTTACGTCAATCTTGTCAAACTGTGGGAACTGAATGTCAAAGTTGGCAGTACAGAACTGGTGAATCTCCCGAATACTACCTGGCGCCTGAGCTCCGAACTGGTTGCAGGGGAAGTCCAGTATCTCAAACCCCTTAGCATGATACTTCTCATAAAGGGCTTCCAACTCTTTGTACTGAGGTGTGAATCCACATCGGGTAGCAGTATTCACTATCAGCAGCACCTTCCCTTTGTATTCGGAAAGCGACACATTCTTTCCAGCATCGTCCTTCGCCTTGAAATCATAAATACTTTGTGCTGAAAGCACCAGCACACATACCATTGCCAAAAGGCTTACCACCAGTCTTTTCATAACTTATTCGTTTTTATATATATCATTCTCTTTGTTGTAAGCAGGTGATTGTATTGACAGCAGGTTGAGCACAGAATGGAAAATATAGTGCTGGTCAAGAACTGCTGGCAAATCACTTTCTGCCTTGTAGTTTCTGAAATTCTTCGAGGTCCAAACCAAGAAAGGTATTTCATATTGCACCTTCGGAGCCAGTTTCATTGGGAGACCGTGCATGAACATCTTGTTCTCGCCAAGCGACTCACCATGGTCGGAAATAAAAATCATAGCACTATGCCAATCATCCATCTCACGCAACGTATTGATAAGACCATCCAGAAGATAATCGGTATATCGGATGGTATTGTCGTATGCGTTAACCAACATTCCGACATTCTTCTCACCTTCCTCTACATTCTTTGCCACAGGCTTATACACCTCAAAGGCTTTAGGATATTTCTCGGAATAGTTTGGTCCGTGACTCGTACTGGTATGCAAGATAATCAGCACTTTGTTTTTCTTGCTCGACTCAATGCGTTCACGAAGTCCCCGGAACAGGATACCATCATAGGCACTCTTCTCATCGGGATATTGAGTGGCTAACTCTTCATTATCAAGATATTCGTCAATATGAATAGGCGGTTCGCCCCAGTTAGAGGTCCTCCACGATACGTCAACACCTGTTCTGAAGGCATAGTTCGGCAACAACTCATACAGTTCGTCAGTGTTCTTGGGTTCCAGAATAGCTTTGGTGCCAGCCGTGGTGAAAGTGGCACATGATGTCGTCTGAAACACCTTCAGTTCTTCCTGCTTAGACAACAGCGGATTGGTATCGCGCTGATAACCGTATAGTTGAAAGTTTGCCTTACGCGCCGACTCTCCGATAACGAGTACCACAACAGCCTTCTCATTGTCGGCAATATGACCATCGGGCAATTTTATCTCCTCTGCCTGTTCGTCCTGATGACTACTGATGACACGACATGTATTCACCAAGTAGGACCATGGTTGCAACAACCCGCCCAATTCTGTATCGTGCTGACTGATCCATAGTGTTTGGCTGATATTCATCAGTGCTATTATAAGTACGACTGCCAACGAACCGCCACAGTAAATACCCAGTTTCTTCGCCTTGCCGACTACTACTGGTTGTAAAAGACAGAACAAAGCAGGAATTACGCCAAAAGCAAATATCGACAGCCATAATGACCAACTGAAGAATCCTGATGCCTCAGAATAACGGGTATTGAACACGTTACCGACCGTTGTCGCATCTATCATCACACTATAGGTGAAGATGAAATAAACAGCCGTTGCATTGATAATCGAAAGAACCGCAAGTATTATTCTACCTACAATTCTCGTAAGGTACATCGTCAGATAAGTCATCATGAAGTTAACCGCCAACATGATGACCACCAGCGACCCTATGAGAAACAGCTTTCCACCTACATTCTCGTTGGTATTGCTAACCACATAACTAAAGAAAGGAATATTGTATAACAACAAAGTTCCTATACTCACAATACATGAAAATGCAAAAAGCGAAATCTGTTTCATGATAAACCGTCTGACGAACAACAGTTATTCACACCTTATTTCACTTCACGTTCCTGAATAGCCTTGCCAGAGCCCCAGGCTTTGCCGACCTTCTCACCGACAACGCGATATTCTGCCTTGGAGGAATCAAAGATAACGGGTTGCAACTTACCAAGATCAATATTGCCTTCCTCGTCGAGGATGCTCTCGTCGGCACTCATATTGACAATTTCGCCAACCACACGTGCACCACCGTTCTTATCCTCGTCGAAGGTCACAACCTTGCACTCCAATGTCAGCTTATACTCGTTGATGATAGGAGCATCAACGTTAGGACTTGGAGTGATAGTGTAACCTGCCTTTGCCACTTTATCAGGTACATCGTTACCCGACACTATACCAAAATAGTCACTCTGAGCAATATCGTCTTTAGTAGCAAAGCTAATAGTGAAGGCTTTCTTCAGACGGATATTATCTGTTGTCTTGTGCTTGGAAAGGACAAAGGTGATATGCTTCGGACCACATTGACCGCCCCATGCAGCCATCATCACATCAGGATTCTTCTTCTCATCCCATGTGGCAATCATAATGGCAGGCAATGGCGTAATGACAGCCTTGTCACTGAAATTCTTACGACCCTCAACGTTCTTTACCTCAATTTTCTCCTCTACGGGGTTTTCGTTTACGTTTGATTCATTCTTCTGCTCTTTGTTTCCACAGGCAGCGATGAGCAATGTAGCTGTCAGCGCAATGGCTGATTTTCTAATAATAGTATTCATTTTTTTGAGCAATAATGTTTTATAATCTTAAATATCAAGGCAAAAGTAACAATAAAAGCCGAAAAATCACCATATTTGCACAAGTTTTAACAAAATATGGACAAAAGCAAACAAAACCAATAGTCATCATGGAATAAATCCTCCCAAAGGTGTGATTTTTTCAAAATTTATGTTTACCTTTGCCACAGTATTGATAATTTGGCAAAACTGATATAGACAATGAAAAAATATCTGTTGACGATTATTCTTGCACTGTGTGTGTGTTCTCTCCCGCTTATGGCTATTGTAAGCGGAAGGTCGCTGACTAATACGCTGAAAGATCTCTGTACGGAGTTGCAGACTATCTACCAACAGCGTTCAAATACGCAGCAGCGTTTCAACGACGATTATGAGCGCCAACACCAACGGATGATTGACGTTGTCACCGCGACGAACGAACTATCCATCCTGCTTTACACGCAGGAACAGGAGATGACGTTCGACCTGGCCTACGCCCTGAAAAAGGTTGCATCCGACTACAAGGCCTTCAATAAAAACCGAAGACCATATGATCACATTGTCAACAGTCTGAACTACGAAATTGACCGCAATGCCCGATTAATTGAGGCCTTGCGCCGACTGCCACCGATGAAGAAGGAGATAGAGGTAGAAATCGTTCCTGACAGTCTGATGTACCACAACGACTCTCTGAACATTCACTTGCAGGACTCGCTCTCCTCGCTGGAAAAGGAAGTTATCAAGATAGCCTATAAGGATTCACTGTCGGCACCCTTTGTCTTGGACTCTCTAGGCGAGACACTGCGTGACTCCTGCATATTCTTTGTATCGGAAATCTTGAAGATGAATGCTGACAACAGGGCCACCGTGATTGCCGACAGCATGCACTACCAGGAGGCATACCTGCGCTTGAAGGAGACCTATGACTATGCCTGTACGCGTTATCAAGAGCTGGAACGCTATATCTTTTTGGATGGACAGACACCATTCTTGGACATTTTGGCAAATCCTGGCTATTATTGGAATAAGACCAAAGTGGACTTGCGTGAACAATATAGCTTGTCTGAATTACAAAAAGGACTTGATGAAAGCGATCATGATAAAAATCTTTCTGAAGAAGAGAAAGACACCAAGTTTTACATGCATCTCTCCAGCAAGGCAGAAAACACCTTGTTGGTGATTGCCTGTGTCATACAAGTAGTGGTACTGGTTTTCTTCTGGCTCCTGACTTTCCTGATTCTTTGGCTACTTTACCGCTATACCAAACTTAAGAACTATATTCCCAGGACAAAACTGTCTATCATCTCAATACTGATGGGTACCATTCTCTATTTCCTAGTGTTTGGTTTCTCTTTATATGGCGATGAATATATCAATTTGGGCGTGGCGCATGTCAACACCTTCCTGTGGTTGCTCATTGCCATTACAGCATCGCTACTGCTACGCGTTAAGCCCGACCAGTTCCGACAAGGGTTCCAACTCTATTCCGCTACATTCTTAGTGGTGCTGATTATCATTTCCTGTCGCATAACTTTCATGCCCGACAAACTGATGGTGCTTCTGTTTCCACCCATTCTGTTGTTGGTTGTAATATGGCAGTTATGCTGCTGCATCTGGATCAGCGGCATGGCCACATCCATTGACCGTACACTGGGCTGGGTGGCATTAGCTGTCTATTTGGTTGCCTTTACGTTTTCTTTCTTCGGCTACACCTTTGTGGCTTTGCTCATTCTAGTGTGGTGGTATTTCCTGATGGCTGCTTGGTTGACAGTGGTCTGTATCCTGGACTTGATGAACCGATACAAAATACGCTGGTTGGACAAGCGGGTTGACAATTTGCGTAATCGCATTACCTACGTGTCGGGTGAAGACCGCGAGTCGTTGCTGCTTGGTGCCACCTGGTTCTACGATTTAATCCGTCAAGTGATTATTCCCACCTGTGTGCTACTCTCCTTGCCCATGTGTGTGCGCCTGTCGTTAAGCATCTTCGACTTTGACAGTCTGTATGTATATCTTTATGAGGAGCCTTTTATCCATCTAACCGATGCGAAAAATGTTGTGACATTAAAAGTGTCTGTCAGGAGTATCGTCTTTCTGTTGTCACTCTTCTTTTTCTTGCGTTACATGAGTCGGGCTATACACGCCACCTGGCAATACGCCCGTTATTTCGCATTCATGCACAAATATAACCGCACCTCTATCCGACCCAATGAAATCAACCTCTCGTTGGGCAACAGCATCATCAGCGTACTTATTTGGATGTTATTCGCAGCCGTGGTTATATCCGTATGGCAGATTCCGACAGGTTCATTGGGCCTGATAGCAGGAGGTCTGTCGGCAGGTATCGGTCTTGCACTGAAGGACGTCCTCAACAACTTCATCTATGGCATCCAGCTCATGGGCGGTCGCCTGAGGGTTGGCGACTGGATTGAGTGTGAGGGCATACGTGGCAAGGTGACCGCCATCAACTACCAATGCGTGCAGGCTGAGACTATCGAAGGGACGGAAATGTCGTTCCTCAACTCGTCGCTCTTTGGCAAAAACTTCAACAACCTTACCCGCAATCACTCTTATGAGCTCACCACCATCACTGTCGGTGTAGCATACGGAACTGATATCAATCTGGTGCGAAAGGTGCTGGTTGAGGGCATGCAGGAAATGCGTACCAAGGACCGTTATGGCCGTGAAGTCGTGGAACCAAAATACGGTGTCAATGTGGTAGTCGGCAACATGAGCGACAGTTCTGTGGATATCAATGTGAAGCAGTATGTGTTGGTTGCTGAGCGCATCGGTTTCGTGGACCGTGCAAAGGAAGTGATTTACAAAGCTCTCAATTCCGCTGGCATCACCATCCCCTTCCCACAGTGTGATGTCCATTTAATCCACGAAGAACAAGAGTAATGTTTATAAGAGAGAGAGAACAAGGTTTCGAATCCCACTCTTGAACGCAAAAAAGAGTCCAGCTGTTGCTGAACTCTTTGCGGAGAGAGAGGGATTTTTTTGAACCTTTCATAACCGCTCTTTAAATTTCAAAAACTCTCAGTTCCATATTGACAAACCCCGTAAATAGGGGC
>JAFPED010000138.1 GCA_017423565.1 Prevotella sp.
GCATTACAAATGCTTATATTCATTACGGTTGGATTGCAAATCCAACCGAGCGAGGTCGGATGGGCTCAAACTGGTATTGGGATAAGCATGAAATAGGGAATGCATAAAATACTGACTATGTGGTGGTTATACGGACTGCACTCCGACTTCTTTCCGCTTTCCCCGTCTTTTCCTTGGAGCGAATCGTTTTTCTTCGTACCTTTGCAACGTGAAAATTGAAAATTGAAGATTCACTATCAACTATTCACTATAAACTATCAACTATAAACTATCAATATATGACCTTACTCTACTATATACTTCTGTCCATCAATGATACGGATACCCTTCGGAGCTGTCGTGCCTGCCGGGCGACCCAGCAAGTCGAAACTCTGTGTATTCTCAGACTGACGTATAGTGCGGATGCCTGTTGCACTCTTATCCTCAACAGTAAAGGAAGCCATGAGTGGGAAATGATCGCCCATCGGTTTCCCCTCATACATGTATCCTGCCTTATCAATGGTGACACTGACGGGTTTCACTGCCGTACCTTCTACAGGGTTGACATAAATAATCTTGTCAAGCAACTCCTCGGCATCTGCCTCAGCGCCAATGCCCGGATAGACACCACTACGGCACACCTCTATCCACGCATCACCCACAGTAGCTTTTCCTGTAGCCTCAATAGGCTGGATGAAAGCAGTCACGATGTCATCGCGATGATAGTAGCTGTTGAAGTCACCAGTGAGGATGACAGGGCGGCTGTCAAGGTTTGCCAAGACATGGTCACGCAACTGCTGCCATTGTGCCAGACGTGCCTCTTTGTCTTTCGTATCGTTGCCCAACTGCTCGTCACGGTCGGAGCTGGCATCGAAATGCGTATTGTACACCACAATCTCTGTTCCATCAGCCAGGGTGAACTCATGGCGACGGAAGCCTTTGGTGATGATATCGTCAAACTCATGGCTGAACTTGCCAAAGTTCTTCTGATGTGCCACACGCTCATAGGCTGTCGATGAAACAGTCTTTTTCCACGCACTGTTCAGACCGTCACATGGGAAGCGCTCGTTCTGCAGATGAAAGTAGTCCAACTGATGCGACTCGTTGTCGATGCCACCTGTCCATTCATCATGCTCGTATGATGCGAAGAGTCGCGACCATATCTCCCAGCGGTAGTTGAAACACTCTTGCATGGAAACGATGTCACAGTCTTTCGATGCGATATACTCACTGATGCGCTCACTTCCTGCCGACAACGGACCATCCTTATTCACGTCGAAGACAAGGAATTTACCTGGCAGTCCGTCAACATTGAGGGTCATGATACTGAAAGAAGATTGTGCCTTGACAGCGCCAAAGGCCATGACAACCATCAGAATTAATATGCTTGTACGTTTCATAATGCTCAATTTTTTAAATGTTTAAAGTCCGATTTCCAGTTTATCCAGTTCTACATTGTTATCATCGAACCAGTCAAGCAGGTTATTGTAGTAAAAGTCTATGACAAGCTGCTCATCTGCTTTCTGGCGCATAGCGCGTTTGGCAGCAACATTGCCTTGAGGCTGTTCGCTTTTCTTACTATTGATGTAGTTGACAATCTCTATAATGTCAGCTATTGACAGTCCGCTATCGTCAGCTATCAGCAACACCTCTGCGAGGTTGGTACCCATTCCCTGGAGCGTCTCGTCAAACTGATTAAGCGTTTGCATGAGACTGAAGAAGTCAAGGCCTCCACCACCAGTGCCACCAGAGAGTGTGTTGAAAGCCTGGCCGATATCAATACCTTTCTCTTCGAGCAGCTTGACAATACCCATTGGTGTGCCCACTTTCACGAGGTCATAGTAGTGAGTGTTCAGCTCGTCGTCGTAGTAAAGCACGGGATATGCTGCCAGCGTTGCAGACAGGCGTAGGAAGTATTGTATGCCACTGATAGTGTGGTTATCAGCCATGACATACATACAAGTGGTAAGGTTTGTCAACTCAGGAACAAGACTCTTCTTGTACCCACCATTACTGGTAAGGAAGTTGAGGAAGGCACGCCCTGCTTCCACAGGCACTGTCCTGTCGTGGGCATAGTGCTGGTAGTAATAGCTCTGATTGGGGTCTGGAGTCCAGTCATTCTGCAGGTTACGCGTTTCTATGGCAGCCGACAGTTTTTTGAATTCGTCAGATGAAGTGTCGAGGAATTGAGGCTGTACGGCATCGGTGAACGTCTTGACACCGATTTTCTTCAGTGAGTCACGCAACTGCAAAGTGGTATAGCGACCCGTATTGAACCAGTCGTCGAACTTCTCTGCCAGCTTCTCTGTGAAGAGTTGCTGAGGTGTGAATCCCAGTTTTTCCTGACGGTTGAAAGCATTGAGCACGATAAGTGCCAAGGCAGGATCCTGATTTGGGTCGTCCTTCTTACTGACATATACGTTATACGCCCTGTTTACATCAAAGGGAGCAGCAGCAATCAGTGTCTTGTCAAATTTCACTTCGTCCTTATAATACTTGTCACGCACACGCTGAGTAGCGATACAGTCGTAACCACCTGACGACACACCGGCATTAAACAGGTACTTGCCTTGCGAGATATTACGCGCGTCAAGCACCTTACGAGCAGACAGCAGACAGTCAATGCTGGCATGTCCATTGGCGTCGCCATAGACATAATACTGGTCAGAGACATGCTCGCTGGTGATGCCAAAGCCGTAGAAATCGCTTTCCACAAGAATCCAGTTCGGATTCAGCGGGGTACACATAAAAATAGGCTCTCCCTCAGCAAAGCCACGTGTAGGACAGCACTCAGGCGTCATCTGCGTATAACGGTTGTAAAGTACCACGCCATCGACGGGGCTGCTGCCATCATATACATTACTGGGAATGACGATACTACCACTCAGACGGATGGCATTGCCCTTGGCGTCAACCGTAGGATAGGCAATATCGATGCGATGCATCTGACGGCTGTAGAGGTTGATACCACTATAGCCGAAGTGCCATGTAGTGTCACATTCGTAAATAACCTCCACGCCATCAATCTGTTCGTTCTGCTGTGCACAGACGACAGCAGGTTGCCACGCGCATAATGTGAGGATAGCGACCAATAATAGTCTAGTCTGTTTCATTGTCATGCTCACTGTTTTTAGAATTATAAAAAATAAAAAATCTATTACTCCCAGAAACTACAGTTGCTGGAGTATCTTTTGTTTATACAATTAAAGCAATCATGTTTGGGGTTATAAGTTGCACTTATCAAGTGTCGTTCACCCATTAGAACGAGATAGATAAGTGCCGCGAGCGGGACTCGAACCCGCACAGCCATTCCTGGCCAAGGGATTTTAAGTCCCTCGTGTCTACCATTCCACCATCGCGGCTTACGGGTTGCAAAATTACAGAATTTATTTGTAACCACCAAATTTCTATGATTATTTATTGATTTCTGACTAACAAATAGCCTTGTGGACCTGTGGTTGTTGCCACATATTGTGTGAGATTAACGTCACCCTCTTCACCATCCTGTATCACTCCACGGTTGTTCATGTCGTAATGCTTCCCACATTTTGTACATATCGCGATACCACTACTTTGCATTTCCAGCCGGTAGTTAGGATTAATATACGAAGTATGGCGCCTCACGCAATTGGGACACTGCAAGTCATAAGCCACAAAACCGTCACGTGGCATGTCGTTCATGGTCTGGAATCCAACGATGATGCCATTGTTTCTACCTATGACATATGCCGTTCCCTGTTCGAGTGCCGTTTCTTTTTTTTGTGAGGACAGGCCGTAATTGTTTTTAAAATTCAGGTATGTAACGCCGCCACTGAACGACTCTGATATCTGGCAGAACACTCCTCTTGAGTCCTTGTTCATGGCTGTTGACAATGTCTCATCCAAATAGAAACTGTTTTGGTAAGCGAAATAGCACGGCAGGGCACTATACTCGCTTTCTGCCTCACAGGAGACTAAGAAGATGAGCGCAAGAACGAGGACGGAACAGTGTTTCATTTCAGGAGTCTGGCTTCAGCTTGTGTCATTCTGTCAAAATTGAAGTCGCGAAGGATATGACTCATTAGTTCACCTATCTGTTCGTTGCAGAGGTTGCCAATGCTCCCCTCGTGGGTATGATGAATCTCCTTGACTGGCGTGAACTTGCCTGCTTCGATGTCAAGACCCACTTTTTTATATGCATCGCGGAAAGGCATTCCCTCAGCAGCCAGACGGTTCACCTCCTCGACGGAGAACATGGGGTCATAAATGGGATTATCAAGAATATGCTCGTTCACCTCTATCTTATTAATAATGTACGCGCACATAGAGAGACAGTCTTTCAACTCGTCGAAGGCAGGCAGGAACACCTCTTTAATAATCTGGAGGTCGCGGAAGTAGCCTACAGGAAGGTTATTGATAATCAGTGTCACCTGCTGTGGCAGTGCTTGCAGCTTGTTACATTTTGCACGTATGAGCTCGAACACATCAGGATTCTTCTTATGTGGCATAATGCTGCTACCCGTAGTACACTCCTTTGGCAACTTGACGAAGGAGAAGTTCTGAGAGTTAAACAGACAGGCATCAAAAGCCATCTTTGCCAATGTACCTGCGATGGTAGCAATGGCAAAGCCAACATTACGCTCCATCTTTCCACGTCCCATCTGCGCATAAACCACATTATAGTCCATAGAGTCGAAGCCAAGCAGCTCCGTCGTCATGGTACGGTTCAGTGGGAACGAACTGCCATAGCCGGCAGCAGACCCCAAGGGATTGCGGTTAGTCATCTTGTAAGCCGCCTGCAGGAAGAGCATATCGTCGCACAGCGACTCCGCATAGGCTCCAAACCAGAGTCCGAAGGAGCTGGGCATGGCAACCTGCAGGTGGGTATAGCCTGGCATGAGCACATCTTTATAAGCATTGCTCTTTGCTATAAGCTCGTCGAACAGCACTTTCACCTCGTCAGCTATTTCTTTCAGCTCATGACGTGTAAACAGTTTCAAGTCAACCAACACCTGGTCATTACGTGAGCGTCCGGAGTGTATTTTCTTTCCTACGTCGCCCAGCTTACGTGTCAGCATCAGCTCCACCTGCGAGTGAACATCCTCTATACCCTCCTCGATGACGAACTCGCCACGATCTGCCATGGCATAGATTTGTTTCAGTTCTGCAAGCAGCTGCTGCAGCTCCTGCTGTTGTAACAATCCTATGCTCTCAAGCATGGTGATATGAGCCATGGATCCCAGCACGTCATATTTGGCCAGATATAAATCCATTTCCCTGTCACGACCAACAGTAAATCGCTCTATCTCCTTGTTGACCTCGAAGTCTTTCTCCCAAAGTTTCATATTTACGTGTATTGTATTTGTGCCAAAGCATCAGCTATTTTCTCAAGTCCGTCCTCCAGGGGTCCACTGACCATGCCTCTCAACATGAAGGGAATATCTGCCTTCAGGGTGAGTTTCATCTTACTGGTAGTCTCCGTAACGGGAAGAATCTGTATCCAGAGATTGAAGGGCAGTGGTGACTGTACTGCCTCGAACTTCACGCACTTCGGTTCCTCTCTTTCACATATACGCAGCGTAATGGCTCCGACAGGGTCAACACTGATGGTCACGCTGTCTTGGTCGAACTTAAAGTCCTTGACCTTATCTTCCGGCACCCTGTCACGTACCTTCTCCAGGTTATTCAAGTCACTGAGGTTACGATAAACAGCAGCCTGTGGATAGGGAATCTGCTTGATACTACTTTCGAATTTAGTCATATTCTTATTTCATCCATTCTGACGGATTCTTCCGCCATTCGTTTAAGACATCTAAGTTTTCTTTCCTGATATAACCAGTCTCAACAGCCTGTTCCAGAACGGCAGCATAGTCGCTCAAGGTTACCAGTTGGACACCGGCTTCCTGGAAGGCCTGTTCTGCCACAGGGAACCCATAGGTAAAACTTGCCACCATGCCGATTACCTCACATCCATATTCACGCAGTGCTGCCACGGCCTTCAGGCTGGAACCGCCAGTAGAGATAAGGTCCTCGACAACGACAACCTTTGCACCTTTCTCTATTTCACCTTCCACCTGGTTGCCCATACCATGGTCTTTCGGTTTGGGACGTACATAGGCATAAGGCAATCCCAGTTCGTCAGCCACCAACGCACCCTGTGCTATGGCGCCAGTAGCTACGCCAGCCACGGCCTCAGCTTGTGGGAAATGCTGCTGTATGGCATGACAGAGTTCCAGTTTGACGAAACTGCGCACGTCAGGGAACGACAGTGTTTTGCGATTATCTGTATAAATAGGCGATTTCCACCCCGATGCCCATGTAAAGGGCTCTTCTGGTTGTAACTTTACTGCTTTTATGTCTAACAGCTTTCTTGCAAACAGTTTTTTTATTGCATCCATATCTTTGTTTGTTTTGATTCTGGGTACAAAGATACGAATAAGCGAGAACAATACAAAACAAATAACGAAGTTTTTGTTTTTATTGTCGAGCGAGAGTATCCCCAAACAATTGACTTTTCTTTATCAGTGATGCGTAAAGCCCAGTGTAACGACACTGAAACGAATGTGGCGCTGCTTGGGCTGCAACGCATTGGCACATGCTATGACTGTAGCTCCCGTTGTAGCGACATCGTCTATCAGCAATACATGTTTATTGATGAGCTGTTCTGCATGATA
>JAFPED010000139.1 GCA_017423565.1 Prevotella sp.
CCAGGTACGATGTCGTGGCGATAAGAAGGGTTCAGTGTACGAAGTTCTTCAATGTCTATGCCGCAGACGCTGGCAATCTGCTGTAGGTGAACATTCTTGTGTACTACAACTGTGTCGGTACGGTCTGGCAGTCGTGAGCGCATCGGACAGATGTTGTGTTCACAATAGTAGTTCATGATGTAGTTAGCAGCGATGAATGCAGGTACATATCCACGTGTCTCTGCTGGCAGGTAGGGGTAAATTTGCCAATAATCCTTGTTGCCACCGGCACGGTGGATGGCTTTGTTGATGTTGCCAGGACCACAGTTATAGGCTGCTATTACCAAGTTCCAGTCACCATAAATCTTATAGAGGTCACTGAGATAGTGAGCTGCAGCGTATGACGCCTTTACAGGATCGCGGCGCTCGTCAACTAATGTGTTCACTTTCAGACCATAACGTTTTCCGGTAGCCAGCATGAACTGCCACAGACCAGTAGCTCCTACACGTGATACTGCACGTGGGTTAAGTGCTGACTCGATGATGGGCAGATACTTCAACTCTAATGGTACACCATATGCCTCCAATGCTTCTTCGAAGATGGGGAAATAGAAGTTGCTGGAGCCTAACATGTAGCTTACTGACTTACGTAATCGTCCGCTATAACGGTCGATACAACTGCGTACCACGTCGTTATACGACATCTCCATGATGTATGGCAGTCGGCTCAGACGGTCAATATATTCCTCTTCTGTAAACGTAGGGTTCTCATCACGCATGTGGCAGTCGGCATCCTCATCCAGATAGGCCTTTGACATGTAGAGGTTCAGCAGACTGTCCAAGTCGTAAGACATGGCTTCGGGGAATTCTATTACTTCCTCGTCGCCTTCTTCGTCAGTTACTATAATGTCGTCTTCGTCAACGTCAATGTCGTCCTGGGCCTGTATCGCGCAGTTGAATGAGAACAACATCATTAACAAGGCTAATAATACTTTCTTACTCATAATAAATATTTAATCTTTTATTTTTTTAAAAATTCAGACTGCAGTTCACGCCAAACGATGAGGACTCCAGTGGGTTGGATGATGAGTTGTTATTGATGACAGCAGGTGCCACCCTCAGACTTAGGTCTTTCGAGATGTCAAACTGTGAGAGTTCTGCATCAACATAGGCATCAATAACAGAGAGGGCATAGACTCCAACCATGACAAAGAAACTCAGGTCGCGCCAGCGGCGGAATTTGTCCTTACGTTTCTTGAAAATCTCCGAATATTGCTTTACTTGCTGGGCATTTGAACTATCAATCTGTTGTCCCAGATGCAGGAATTTGTTATAGCTTTGTGTCCCTGGGTCATCGTCCATGATGTCCAGATAGGCTTGGGAATAGTCCTTATACATCATGTCGTTCCATGTCATAGCATAGATACATCCTACGAATCCGCCATATACAATGGGTAGTTTCCAGTATTTGCGGTTGTATATCTGTCCGGCTCCTGGCAATACCAATGCCAGCCATAATGCCTTCTGGGGGTTGGGCTTCCAGTTTGCCCAGTCGCGTGGCACCTTTACCTTTACGGTGTCGTTAGCAATGACTGGTTGCAACTCCTCTGGCAATGCGGTAAGTGCTGAGTCAGCTGCCAGCATGGAATCTACCTTTGCCTCCAGAATGGCAATGCTGTCCAGTGGTGCAGGATCAATGTCCTGGGCTACTGAGGTTAAAGGTAAAAAGGTAAAAAGGTAAAAGGGCAGAACCCTTACCAAACCTTTAATTGTTCTTTTGATGATATTCATCATTGTAATACTTTACTTTTTACCTTTTTACTTTTTTCAATATTTACCTTTGCACGCTGTCAAGGGCATTCATTATTGTCTCCAACTCTTCTTCGTTGGCGAAGGGGATGCTGATCTTGCCTTTGCCTTTCGACGAACACGTCATCTGAACTGGCGAATGGAAAAACTTCGACAGTCTGTCGCGCAGAATGCCATATTCCTCTGGCAGTTTCGGCTTACCTCCAGCCTTGCCCTTCACCACCTTGATGTCTTCGCCATTCTTCAGCATCTGGGCTATCTCTTCAACACGGCGGACAGAGTAACCCTGTTTCTGCACTTCCTTGAAGAGTCTAATTTGCTGCGAAGGACTCTCTATGGAGAGTAATGCACGGGCATGACCCATGTCTATCTCCTTGTTCTTCAATGCCATCTGCACCTGTGCAGGCAGTTTCAGAAGGCGCATGTAGTTGGTTACGGCTGCACGGCTTTTGCCTACACGCTCGGAAATTTTGGCCTGTGTCATGCCTGTGGTTTCTGCCAGATGCTGATAAGCCAGTGCTATCTCTATGGCATTCAGGTCCTCACGCTGGATGTTCTCTACCAGTGCCATTTCCATGGCGCTCTCGTCTTCCACCGTCACCACATAAGCCGGAATCTTGGTCAGACCTGCCAGCTGCGAGGCGCGCCAACGGCGCTCACCAGCTATAATCTGGTATTTACCACCATCTACCTGTCGTAATGTAATAGGTTGGATGATACCCAGTTCCTTGATACTGTTAGCCAGCTCCTGAAGGGCATCTTGGTCAAACTCACGTCGTGGTTGGTTGGGGTTAGGCTCTATCTGACTAATCTCCACCTCGTTCAGGTTAGAACTTCCTTCAGTATGCACCTCGCCGGTGTCTATTAAGGCATCCAGCCCCATGCCTTTTCCTATATCGTCCAGTCCGCGACCCAACACCTTGCGGTCATATTTCTTCTTTACTGCCATTGCCTATTTGTTCTTGTTGATGATTTCCTTGGCCAGTGCCAAATGGTTCTTGGCACCGGTAGAGTCTGCGTCATATAATATGACTGGAAGGCCATGAGATGGACTCTCGGAAAGTTTGACGTTACGCTGAATAACGGTTTTGAAGACCAATTCCTGAAAGTGACGCTTCACCTCGTCATATATCTGTTTGGCCAGACGCAGACGAGAGTCGTACATGGTCAGCAGGAATCCTTCTATCTCCAGTTTCGGATTCAGCTTTTGTTTAATGATGCGGATGGTGTTCAGAAGTTTAGATATACCCTCCAGAGCAAAATACTCGCACTGTACAGGTATGATGACCGAATCGGCAGCTGTTAATGAGTTAACTGTTATCAGTCCCAACGAGGGTGAACAGTCTATCAGTATGTAGTCGTAGTCGTTACGGATAGGTTCCAGCAACTGGCTCATCACCTTCTCGCGGTTTTCCAGGTTGAGCATTTCTATCTCTGCACCCACCAGGTCAATGTGACTGGGTATGATGTCCAGTCCGTCAATATCTGTTGTATAGATGGCGTCGCGAACGTCTGCCTTATCGATAATGCATTCATACAGAGAGCATTCTACCTCCTGAATGTTAACACCCAGTCCGCTTGACGCATTGGCCTGAGGGTCAGCGTCAACTACTAACACAGTCTTCTCAAGTGTAGCTAATGACGCGGCCAGGTTGATGGTTGTAGTGGTCTTGCCTACACCGCCCTTCTGGTTTGCTAATGCTATGATTTTTCCCATTTTATTCCTTTCAAATAAAGATATTTGGCCGCAAAGTTACAAATATTCTACGAGAAATCATTATTTGTAAACCTTTTTTCGTACTTTTGCACCAAATTAAACGATATTTTGATGGAAGATAAAAAACCTTTAATACTGATATCCAACGACGATGGTTACCAAGCTAAAGGTATCCGTTGCCTCGTGGAAATGGTGAAACCTCTGGCAGATGTTATTGTTTGTGCACCCGATGGCGCACGCAGTGGCATGGCATGTGCTTTCTCGGCCACCATACCACTGATGCTCACTTTGAAACACGAAGAACCCGGCTTACAGGTCTGGTCATGCAACGGTACGCCTGTCGATTGTGTAAAGATGGCATTAGCCGAGCTATGCCGCGACCGTCGGCCTGACTTGATCATTGGTGGTATTAACCATGGTGACAATGCCTCGGTCAATACCCATTATTCTGGAACAATGGGTGTCGTTATGGAGGGATGTATGAAATATATACCATCCGTTGCCTATTCCCTGTGTGACTACAGGGCAGATGCCGACTTCAGTCCGCTCACACCTTACGTCAGGCAGTTTACACAGCAGGTGCTTGACCACGGATTACCTCGTGGCGTATGTCTGAACATAAACTTCCCATTATTACATGAGAGTGGAGAGTATAGTAACTATCGTGGCGTGCGTATCTGTCGAATGGCTTACGGTACGTGGGGCAACGAGGTTACTAAGTTCCGTCATCCGCGTGGCTACGACTATTGGTGGATGGTAGGCTTTTATACCAACGACGAGCCCGAGGCAGAGGATACTGACAACTGGGCTTTACAACATGGCTTCATTGCTATTACCCCAACACGTATGGACGTGACTGCATACGAAGCAATGGACTCTCTCAAATCAGTGTTCAATCTTTAAATCTCAAACCATTAATGAAGTATTATCTCATAGCAGGCGAAGCCAGTGGTGACTTACACGCATCACGTCTGATGAAGTCGTTGCAACACCAAGACCCTGAGGCACAATTTCGTTTCTTTGGGGGGGACCTCATGTCGGCAGTGGGTGGCACGCGTGTGAAGCATTACAAGGAACTGGCTTATATGGGAGTGATACCTGTACTGTTGCACCTGCCTACTATATTAAGTAACATGCGCACGTGTAAGGGTGACATAGCTGCTTGGCAGCCCGATGCTGTCATATTTGTTGATTACCCAGGATTCAACCTTGATATAGCCAAACATGTCCATTCCAAACGCACAACCCTCAAACCTCAACTATATTACTATATCTCTCCCAAGATATGGGCATGGAAAGAATACCGAATCAAACGTATCAAACGTGACATTGATGCGATGTTCAGCATTCTGCCCTTTGAGGTTGATTTCTTCGAGAAAAAGCACCATTACCCCATACACTACGTAGGTAACCCAACGGCACACGAGGTACATGAATGGCTGAAAGAGAACAATCCTCCTTCTTCAGAAAAGAAGTTAATAGCTCTTCTTGCCGGCAGTCGCCGTCAGGAAATCAACGAGAACCTGCCGGCAATGATTGAGGCCACACGTCCTTATGCAGACGACTATGATGTGGTATTAGCCGGTGCTCCCAGTATTTCGGAAGACTATTACACACCGTTTATCGAGAATACCCATGTGCGGTTAGTGCATAATCAGACCTATCATCTGCTCAGTCAAGCCACAGCAGCCCTTGTTACCAGTGGCACGGCAACACTTGAGACTGCCATGTTCGGCGTACCACAGGTGGTGTGTTATAAGACCTCCTTTCCTTGGCTTCTTGGTCACCTGCGTAAGGTGGTGCTGAAAGTGAAGTATGTTTCGCTGGTCAATCTCATCGCCAACCGTGAGGTGGTAAAGGAACTGGTGGCCGACTCGTTCTCCGTTAGTAACATTCATCGTGAGTTAGATGCCATCCTGCAAGGGCCGGCACGTCAACAGATGTTGGACGGTTATGCAGAGGTGCGTCAGCGATTAGGTGAAAAAGTTGCTCCTGACGAGGCCGCCCGAAAAATGTTAGAACTATTAAATCAGAGATAAAAATGGTGAAAAGATGTCTTTTTGGAATAGCACTGTTAGCTGTTCAAACTTCATTCTGCGTGGTCGTGGCACAAGATATCCAGGTACATTATGACTTTGGGCGTAATATCTATTCGGCTGAGGAAAACGGACGACAGAAGGTTACCGTTACCCTTGAGCAGTTCAAGGCTGACCAGTGGGGCTCGTGGTTTTACTTTGTTGACATAGACCTAAGTCGTCATTTTACGGAGAGTGCCTATACAGAGATTTCTCGTGAGTTCCGTTTAGGCAAGCAGTCTCCTCTGTCTGCACACATAGAGTATGATGGCGGGCTGAATAAACAAGGCAGCTTCCAGCAGGCTGCACTCGTGGGTGC
>JAFPED010000140.1 GCA_017423565.1 Prevotella sp.
ATGCTTACGTGATTGCTCACGAAATAGGCCATCATGTGGAAAATCTGACGGGTACACTTGGCAAAGCCCATCAGGCAATGAGCCAGACTGATAAGGTACAGGCCAATCAGATCAGTGTCCGCCTTGAGTTGCTCGCTGATTACTATGCAGGTGTATGGGCACATTACGAGGATGCCATTAACCATTCGATGGAGTACGGCGACCTTGAGAAGGGCCTGGAACTGGCAAAGGCTATCGGTGACGACTGGCTGCAGAAGAAGGCACAGGGACGTGCAACCCCCGAGTCGTTCACTCATGGTACCAGCGACCAGCGTAAGCGTTGGCTGAAGCGAGGCTTTGAGACAGGTGACATGCGTACATCGACCTTTAGCGTACAGAATTACAACGATCTTTAAGTATTGACAAACAGCGATAAAACCGTCTTCGAGGTGGCCTTCGGAGACGGTTTTATCGTTTTTCCTTTGCAAAAATTACTAAAAATAATTGTTCATTATATAGCAAAAATGTTTCATTGAAACAAATTTTGCACGCGATGAACGATATTTTAACGCTTAGACTTGCTATTGTTATTACTTTTGCGAAAAATTTCTAATCAAAATGAGTACTAACAATTTAAACAAGTCAACAATGGAGCAACTAAAGAAATTTTTTCTGAGTTTTGCACTCCTGCTTACGAGTACTATAATGTACGCGCAACAGGAGATCAGTGGAACGGTGATTGATGCTACAGGCGAAACCGTCATCGGTGCCACAGTTACGGAAAAAGGTACCTCGAACGGCACAGTAACCGATTTCGATGGTAACTTTAAGATTAAGGTTAATCCCGGCACTACGCTGGTTTTCACCTACATTGGTTATCAAACCCAAGAGCTGCCCGCTCAGGATGGTATGAAGGTGACCATGAAAGATGATGCCCAAGTGCTCAGTGAGGTCGTGGTAACTGGTTATCAGGTTCAGCGTAAGGCCGACTTGACGGGTTCTGTAGGCGTTGTAGAGACCAAGGACTTCAAGAGCAGCAACACCGACCCGATGGCTTCACTGCAGGGTAAGGTGCCTGGCATGACCATCAGGACTAATGGTTCTCCTTCCGGAGAGGCCGATGTTCATATCCGTGGTATCGGCAGTATGGGCGGTTCAAGCACTACACCTCTTTATATTGTAGATGGTATGCCTTATAGTGGTTCGCTCAATAGCCTGAATGCAAACGATATTGAGACCATGCAGGTATTGAAGGATGCTGCCTCTGCCTCTATTTACGGATCACGTGCTGCCAATGGTGTGATTGTCATCACTACGAAGAAAGGTAAGAAGGGTGACAAGATCAACATCGACTTCAATGCTTCGGTATCAGCCTCTTGGATGACCCAGAAGATGAAGCTGCTGAACAGCCAGCAGTATGCTACTGCCCTGGTTCAGGCTGCGCTCAATGATGGTAAGAACCCTTATGACTATGCCCAGAACTACGGTCTGACGCTTGAAGCTGCAGGCGGCACTCCTATTTCGGTATACAATCCTGCAACTGGAAGTACGGAGAATTACACCGTTGGTGGATTCTACGACGGATTTATGAATGCCAAGCAGACCATGCAATACAGCGATACCGATTGGGTGAACGAGATCGGACGCACAGGTATCACTCAGAACTACGACATCGCATTCTCAAAGGCTAGTGAGAAGACAACACAGCTCTTCTCTTTCGGCTACAAGAAGGCAGTTGGTGTACTGAAGCATACAGACTTCGAGAACTTCTCGGCACGCTTCAACAGCAGTTACAAGCTCAACAAGATCATTACTGTTGGTGAGAACGCTCAGTTCTCTTATTCAAGCAATGTGGATTGTGCTCCACTGGAGAATGCCCTGAAAATGGCTTCTACACTGCCCGTATACGAAGTCGACGGTGTCACCTTCTCTGGTCCTGTCGGTGGTATGAGCGACCGTCAGAATCCGATGCGTGAACTTTACCATAACAAGGACAACCGTCTGAAGAAGTGGCGCATCTTTGCCAATGCATACGTTGACATCACCCCGATCAAAGGTATGCTCTTCCGCTCAAACTTCGGTATCGACTACACAAACGGCTATATCCGCGGCCTGCAGCATACTTTTGATTCAGACGTTGTGAAGAACAATGTCAGTGCAAGTACAATGTCACAGAACCACAGCACCAAGTGGACATGGTCGAACACCTTGCAGTATAACTTTGACATCGCAGAGAGCCATAACCTG
>JAFPED010000012.1 GCA_017423565.1 Prevotella sp.
CGCTCTTACCTGGAACGACAGAATCGGTAAGGACTTCAGCTACAATGTAGGCGTGAACTTTACTACTAATAAGAATGAGGTTACACGTATTGCTAACCAGAACCACTATATCAATGGTCCAAGCGGTGTGCTTTCACAGGGTACTGAGTACATCTACCGTGCTGAGGAAGGCAAGCCCATCGGTTACTTCTATGGTATGTCTTACAGCGGTATCTTCCAGAATCAGGCCCAGATTGATCAATATAACGCTCAGTCTCTTGCTGCACATCCTGGACTTGAAAAGGCTACATGGGATGGTGCACAGCCTGGTGACTGCATTTGGGATGACTGGAATGGTGATGGCGTGATTACCTATGCAGAGGGTGAGACCTGTGACCGTCATGAGATCGGTAATCCTAACCCCGATGTGATGCTGGGTGTTAACCTCGGTTTCAACTGGAAGGGTCTTGACTTCGCTGTCAACGGTGCCGGTGCATTCGGTATGCAGATCATGCGTTCTTACCGTTCATTCAGTGATGCTCCTTATCAGAACTACGATACCACAATCTTCAACCGTTGGTATGGTGAGGGCACTTCTAATGACCAGCCGAAGATTTCCTCTACTGGTTCTCCGAACACCAACTATGTATCTACCCGTTACATGGAGGATGCAGACTATTTCAAGATCAAGACCATTACGCTCGGTTACGATTTCAAGAAGATCTGGAAGTCCTGCCCATTACAGCAGCTCCGTCTCTATGTTCAGGCTCAGAACCTGATCACCTTCACCGGTTACACCGGTCTCGATCCTGAGGTAGGTAACTCTGCAGGTGGTAATGGCTGGGCATCAGGTGTTGACCTGGGTCTTTACCCGCCATCTCGTACTTATCTGGTAGGTGCAAATATTAAATTCTAATTCGACAATAAAGTTATGAAGAAATATATTTTATCATCGTTAGCTGTTTTGTCTGCAGCAACCGTGTTTACATCTTGTAACGACATGCTGGACACTGATCCGCGTGTGACAGAGTTGACTGCGGCTACGTTCCCTGGTAAGCCAGGAGATGTTGAAGCTCTGAATGCAGCTACCTATAGTATTATGAATACGCTGGGTGGCGGCGACCAAAGTGGTATCTTGAATAATCCTTTCTATTGGTGGTCACTGATGTCTGACGACTGCTACGGAAGTGGTGGTCTGCAGGACAATGTGGCAAAGTCACTGCATCATTTCACAACGGCAAGTGCTAACCAGTATGAGGCAGATTTTACCCTTATCTATGGTGGTGTCTCACGTGCCAACAACCAGATTGAGACCATCGATAACGTGGCTTGGACTGACAAGCAGAAAGCAATGCGTAATCAGCTTCTTGGTGAGGCATTCTTCATGCGTGGTTTCTATAATCTCCTGCTGACTCAGATGTACGGTGATGTGCCCCTGATGACAGCTACTACCATTACTGACGAGATGAAAGAGCAGGTAAGCGCTGAGGATGTGATCTACCCGCAGATTATCGCTGACTTTATTTCCGGTATGAACCTCATGAAAAGAGAGTCTGGATATGGTGTACAGGGTGATGGTCACGCCAACAAGTTTGCAGCTGAGGCTATGCTGGCCCGTGCATGGATGTTCTGGGCTGGCTTCTACAAAGGCGTAGGTGAGCTCGCTACTGGTGATGCTACTATAAGTCTTGTTGACCGCAATGGTGAGGCTATCGCTCAGGAGGGCTGCTCTGTATCTTCTGTTTCTAAGAATGATGTTGTCGGCTATCTGAAGGACGTTGTTTCCAATGGTGGTTACAAGCTCCTGAAGGACTTCCGTTCACTCTGGCAGTATTCTAACAGCTTGCTCTGGGATGAGGCTCATGATGGTCCTGATGGTGGCAATCTTGAAGGTACTCATGCATACGCTTTCATCGCTGACATGGATCGTAACGACTGCTTTGACCAGCCTGGCATGGGTAACGGCAACGACGAGGAAATCTTCCAGATCCAGTTTATGAATGCCTCTAAGTGGGCTATCGGTGGTACCTACTGCAACCCGCGTATGTATTCTAACTATCTGTCATGCTTCTGTGGCCTTCGTAACGGTGCTACCAACGATAATGGTAAGCGCGATAAGACCTATCCGTTCAACCAGGGTTGGGGTCAGGGTACTCCTTCATGTAATATCTGGGATGACTGGACAGATGCAGAAAATGCTGGTGGTGATGAATCAAAGCAATACACC
>JAFPED010000141.1 GCA_017423565.1 Prevotella sp.
TGGCTATAGTCGTAGCCTGACGTTGAAGTGCGCATGTTCTGAATGTCGCCAACAATGACAACAGCCATTACAATCGTTAACAACGCAACGAAAATCATTACAGCAGGATTCTTAGCCGCATCGCAAATAAAATCTTTTGTACTCATATATTTATCGTTTTAATTTTGTTGTTTATTGATTACGTTTACATATTTATCGAATTTCGATATGCAAAAGTAAGTGCTATTTTTCAATCCTCCTAGAAAAATCGATAAAACTTTATTGAATTTCGATATATTTAACGATTGTGAAACAGTACTGTCCCTTGTGTTTCCTGTGCGATAAGCAAGCAGCCCACCCGCTTATCGCTCGAAGGCGACGAGCGATAAGCAGAAGAGCCACGAGGAGTTCACTCGCGGGCCACGAGCGATAAGCAAGCAAGGCGACGAGCGATAAGCAAGCAAGGCGCGAGCGATAACCTAAAAAGACAGGGCAAAAAAAGAAATCGGGAGGCAAGCCCAGCGGCTGCCTCCCGTTTTTATTATCTGCTTAAATGCTATTTACTCTGGATAAAACTCATCCCAGCCATAACCTAAGCTACCAGCCGTTACAAAGAACTGAAGGCCAAGAACGACCACACCCTTATAATTGCCAGTATACATGAAGCAACCATAGTCAGGATCGAAAGCATAACTATCATCATCCTGCCAGTAGCCAAGGTCACGTACGCTGACAGTACCATAAGAACTGAAAGTGAACGGAGTGGTTTGGGCCTCAACGCGGAAGAACTGAAGCTTGTCATTCTGGTCTTCACCAGTCTTGTCAGTCAGGCGCAGCAAGAGTGATGCACCGAAGCCATACAGGTTCTTAAAGCGATAGAGTGTAGGATCAGACTCAAGCTTCTGGAACAGAACACCAGTCTTTTTCTCCTCAACACCCAGACGCTGCTGAGCCTTCTCACAGAAGTTATAGGTGCCCGTAGCGACATCCATCCAGTTCGGACCACTGAACATAATCTTCGAAGACGTCTTCCGCCCAGCACCTACGGCAACAGCCGTAATGGTGTAATCACCCTTCATGCCAGTTGCAATCACGTCGGCATATTTACCGCTATTTTGCTGGTCGGCCACCAATTTGCCTTCTGTTCCGTTGGCAACAACATATTCAGCATATTCAGCATCACTCATGGCGCGAGCCTCCTTGTCGGCGGTTTTCTCTGCCAGATAATATACATTCTCAGTCTGTTGGTTGACAGCCAAACGAAGTGCCAGATCGTTATCAGCGTCGTATGGCTCTTGGACAGTCGACTGATAGATGGCAACATGCGGAGCACCGTCGCCACCAGGGGCTACACCCTGCTCGTCCTCCTTACAAGCCGTAAAAGCCAGCAAGGTGAAGAGAGCAATCATTGAACTTTCAAAATATCTTTTCATATTCGTATGTTCTTTTTGATGTTTATTATTTCCAAAATAGTATTCTCATAGAATTTAGAAACCAAACTTCGGTGAGTTACCCTTAGGAGCAATCGGCGTGGGATTGTTGGTACAAGCCGGATTGTTGTTGGTTTCACTCTGTACAATACAAAGGTTCATCCAGTCGGGGGTTTTCTCTGAGTTCCACTGATAGTTGTCAATGTGATTAGTTCCCTCATAAGAACGGATGATACCCTTCTGCAGACGCTTGATGTCGAAGGTTGCGAAGCCCTCGCCCCACAGTTCTACACGGCGCTGCCACCATACCTCATTCTGGAATTCAGAGGTAGAATTGTTGTAGTAAGCCTCATTATGGTGACCATATTCATAGTTGGCATCACGGGTCTTTCCGAATGCTTCGAGCAAGGCTTTGCCACGAGCAACATCCTGCATACCGGCAGCCTCAGCTTCAATCAGTTTCATTTCCTCGACACGCATCAAGGGAACTGCAACGGTGAAGGCCTCATACTGATTGTCGTGAATACCATCCTTCGGACGGAACTTCAAAGGCATGCAACCCACGGACTCACGGGCAGAAACGGCATAACCCGTATTATACACACCCAGAGGATCGTCTGTATATGGACTCAGGGCAGTAGTAATAGCGGCTGCACCTTCGGCAGTCTTGGGATTAGCGTTGCCAATAGCGTCATCGACAGCAGGATCTATCCAGCACATACGACGGAAGTCTGTAGCAGGAATAGTGCTGAAGAGATGGGCATCGATACGCTTCGGACCTACATAGTTGGCAGAATAGCCACACTCAGAAGCACTTACCTCGATAATCATCTGTGAACCCCAGCTTGAGTCAGCATCGTTATCAGTGATATTGGGGTCGGTAGAACGGAATGTCAAACCGAACATCCAAGCTTCATTTGGCTTGTTGAAGCCATCTTTCTGGGACAGATACTGCTCCTGGGTCATCATGGTATAACCCTCCATGGCCTGCTTGGCATACTTCTCGGCGTTAGCCCAGTCCTCCATTGTCAGATAGGCACGAGCCTTCAGACCATAAACCACGCTCACGTCAGGAGTATATACATTATCACGTTTGTAGTCAGCTAACAATGTCTCAGCCTTATCCAAGTCGGCAAGGATGAAAGCCCACATAGCCTCATTAGTGGCACGGGGGTTAGCGGGTTCAGAAGTTGACTCTGTCACGATGGGCACAGTCTCAGCTTCTTTGTTCTTGGCATAGGTCTCAGGAGCATACATACGGGCCAGGTCCATGTAGAACATAGCACGCATAGCGTAGGCGATACCTGCCCCCGACTTCTTCTCATCAGCAGGTTCAGCGCCAGCCAGCGAGATAACGATATTACAGTTCTTGATCCACTTGTAATAGTAACGCCAAGGCAA
>JAFPED010000013.1 GCA_017423565.1 Prevotella sp.
CGAGACGTACCAGACGCGTGACTACATTATCGCTATTGTCAATTAACTCCTGATGACTCCTCGAGCCAAAGGCCCGTAACTCCAGATAACTCCCATTGAAAGAATAACTCCCATCAAAAGAAAGAGAAACAATAAATAAAAATAAAAGATGTTTGAGAATTTGTCAGAGAGACTTGAACGGTCGTTCAAGATACTGAAAGGTGAAGGCAAAATCACCGAGATTAACGTGGCGGAGACGCTGAAGGACGTTCGCCGCGCCTTGTTGGATGCTGACGTGAACTACAAGGTTGCGAAGCAGTTTACCGACACCGTGAAGCAGAAAGCCATGGGCATGAACGTGCTGACAGCCGTCAAGCCGAGCCAGCTGATGGTGAAGATAGTACACGATGAGCTGACCGAGCTGATGGGCGGCAAGGCCGTTGAGCTGAAGCTGGAAGGCCGTCCTGCCATCATTCTGATGTCTGGTCTTCAGGGTTCGGGTAAGACCACATTCACTGGTAAGCTGGCTAACATGCTGAAGACGAAGCAGCACAAGAAACCACTCTTGGTGGCTTGTGACGTCTATCGTCCGGCAGCCATCGAACAGCTGAAGGTGGTAGGTCAGAGCGTTGGTTGCGACGTCTATAGCGAGGACGGCAACAAGAACGTGGTGGAAATAGCTCAGAACGCCATCCGCAAGGCTAAGCAGGAGAGCTACACCGTGGTGATCATCGATACTGCCGGCCGACTGGCTGTTGACGAAGAGATGATGCAGGAGATAGCAACGCTGAAGGAGGCTGTTCAGCCAGACGAGACGCTGTTTGTGGTCGATTCGATGACCGGTCAGGATGCTGTCAATACGGCGAAGGAGTTTAACGACCGTCTGGACTTCGACGGTGTGGTACTGACCAAGCTCGACGGCGATACGCGCGGTGGTGCTGCCCTGAGCATCCGTACGGTGGTGACGAAGCCCATCAAGTTTGTTGGTACGGGCGAGAAGATGGAAGCCATCGACGTGTTCCACCCTGAGCGCATGGCCGACCGCATACTGGGCATGGGCGACATTGTCAGCCTTGTTGAGCGTGCCCAGCAGCAGTTTGACGAGGAGGAGGCGAAGCGCTTAGAGAAGAAGATTCGCAAGAACAAGTTTGACTTCAACGACTTCATGGGTCAGATACAGCAGATCAAGAAGATGGGTAACATCAAGGACCTGGCCAGCATGATTCCCGGTATGGGCAAGGCTCTGAAGGATGTGGATATCGACGATGATGCTTTCAAGGGCATTGAGGCCATCATCAACTCGATGACACCGAAGGAGCGTGAGAATCCGGACATCATCAACCAGAGCCGCCGTATGCGCATTGCGCGTGGTTCGGGCACGAAGGTGGAGGATGTGAATCGTCTGATGAAACAGTTTGACCAAATGCGCAAGATGATGAAGATGGTATCTGGTGCCGACCAGTCGAGAATGCGCCAGATGGCAAATATGATGAGGAGGAGGTAAGGGCTATGCAACTCATTGACGGAAAAGCAACAGCAACAGCCATTAAGGCCGAGATTGCAGAAAGAGTGAAGCACATCGTTGCAGCGGGGGGCAAACGGCCACACCTGGCTGCGGTGCTTGTAGGGCACGACGGCGGTTCGGAAACCTATGTGAAGAACAAAGTGCTGGCGTGCGAACAGTGTGGATTCACATCGACTCTCATACGCTATGAGGACGACGTGACGGAGGAGGAACTGCTGCGGTGTGTGGCAAAGCTGAACGCCGACACGGAGATTGACGGTTTCATCGTCCAGCTGCCTCTGCCCAAGCACATAGACGAGCAGAAAATCATCGAGGCCATTGACTACAGGAAAGACGTCGATGGGTTCCACCCCATCAACGTAGGACGCATGTCCATCGGGCTGCCCTGTTTCATCTCTGCTACACCATTGGGCATACTGACCCTGCTGAAACGCTATAACATTGAGACGTCGGGAAAGAAATGCGTCATTCTGGGACGTTCGAACATTGTCGGCAAGCCCATGGCACAGCTGATGATGCAGAAACAGTATGGCGATTCGACGGTCACCGTGTGCCATTCACGTTCGAAGACGCTGAAAGAGGAGTGCCGACAGGCAGACATCATCATTGCAGCCATCGGACAGCCGGAGTTTGTCACGGCCGACATGGTGAAGGAGGGGGCTGTGGTCATTGACGTAGGCACCACCCGTGTGCCCGATGCAACGAGGAAGAGTGGTTTCCGCCTTACTGGCGATGTGAAGTTTGACGAGGTGTCGCCCAAGTGCTCATATATCACTCCCGTGCCGGGCGGCGTAGGTCCTATGACCATTTGTTCGCTCATGCTGAACACGCTGAAGGCAGCCAGTGACAAATGACAGATGACAGATGACAGTAATGACAGCGCAGGAGTGGTACGAGAAAGGCAATGCCTTTCGTAAAGAGTCAAAATGGCACGAGGCCATCAACTGCTACATACGTGCTATCGAACAGGACCCTGACAGTCCTGCTGTGGAGGCCAAGCGCATGCTTGACGACATCATGGCCTTCTATTGCAAGGATATGTATAACCCATGAAGAGTATCAGCGCTTCATGGGTTATTTGAAAAATGACATTGCATTCTAATAAATCAGATTTTCTTTTGGTGTTTTCCCTAATTATTTGTACTTTTGCAGGCAAATAATTTTCATATCTTATCAGTATGGCAAAAATGTTAGGCGCCATTGTGGTGGATACCGAGCGTTGCAAGGGATGCTCACTGTGCATCGTTGCTTGCAAGCAGGAGGTCATTGCACTGGCCAATAAAGTGAATCTGCACGGATACCCATACGTGGAGGCTGTCAATGAAGAGGCATGCATCGGCTGTGCCTCTTGTGGTATTGTATGCCCCGACGGCTGTATTACCGTGTATCGTAAAAAGGTGGAGGAGTAAGAGCTATGGCAGAAAAAGAGGTTGTATTGATGAAAGGCAATGAGGCAATAGCCCATGCTGCTATTCGTTGCGGATGCGACGGCTATTTCGGCTATCCCATTACTCCGCAGAGTGAAGTGATTGAGACGCTGGCAGAGCTGAAGCCGTGGGAAACCACTGGCATGCAGGTGGTGCAGGCAGAGAGCGAGCTGGCAAGTATTTATATGGTTTACGGTGCTGCAGGAGCAGGCAAGCGTGCCATGACATCGTCGTCGAGCCCCGGCATTGCGCTGATGCAGGAGGGCATCACGTATATGGCTGGTGCAGAACTGCCTGGCGTCTTCGTGAACGTACAGCGCGGAGGTCCCGGCTTGGGAACCATTCAGCCTTCGCAGGGTGACTATTTCCAGGCAACACGAGGAGGCGGTAATGGCGACTACAACGTCATTGTGCTGGCACCTGCTTCGGTGCAGGAGATGGCCGACTTTGTTGACTTGGCGTTCGAACTGGCTTTCAAGTATCGTAATCCAGCTATGATACTATCCGACGGAGTCATCGGACAGATGATGGAGAAGGTGGTGCTGCCGCCGTTTAAGCCCCGTCGTACCGACGAAGAGGTGATAGCACAGTGCCCATGGGCATCGACAGGCAAGCCAAAGAACCGTCAGCGCGTGGTCATCACGTCGCTTGAGCTGAAGCCGGAGGAAATGGAGAAGCGCAACCTGGCACTACAGGAGAAATACCGCACCATCAGAGAGAACGAGGTGCGCTATGAGACCCAGCAGTGCGACGATGCTGACTACATGATAGTAGCCTTCGGATCGGCAGCACGTATAGCAGAGAAAGCCATCGAGATAGCTCGTGAGGAAGGTCTGAAGGTAGGGCTGTTCCGCCCCATCACGTTGTGGCCTTTCCCCACAAAGGAGATTGCCGGGATGGCTCAGACGAAGAAGGGCGTGCTGGTGGTTGAAATCAATGCCGGTCAGATGGTACAGGACGTCCGCCTGGCAGTCAACGGAGCTGTTCCAGTAGAACAGTTCGGACGACTGGGCGGTATAGTACCGGAGCCAGAAGAAATAGTCAGCGCTTTGAAGACAAAGCTAATTGACAATTTATAAATGATAAATGACAATTGACAATGGAAAGAAAAGATATTATTTCGGCAGAGAACATCGTCTGCAAAAAGCCGACTCTTCTGAACGATAACAATATGCACTACTGCCCAGGCTGTAGCCATGGCGTGGTGCACAAGCTCATTGCAGAGGTCATTGAGGAAATGGGCATGGAGGAAAAGGCCGTGGGCGTCAGCCCCGTAGGATGTGCCGTGTTTGCCTACAACTATATCGATATTGACTGGCAGGAGGCTGCTCACGGACGTGCACCCGCCATCGCTACAGGCATCAAGCGCTGCTGGCCCGACCGACTGGTGTTCACCTATCAGGGTGACGGCGATTTGGCTTGTATAGGAACGTGCGAAACCATTCATGCACTGAACCGTGGGGAGAACATCACCATCATCTTCATTAACAATGCCATTTATGGTATGACAGGCGGACAGATGGCTCCTACAACGCTGATTGGACAAAAGACATCTACCTGTCCCTACGGACGCGACCCAAAGCTGCACGGATATCCTCTGAAGATTGCCGACATAGCGGCACAGCTGGAAGGTACATGCTACGTTACACGTCAGTCGGTGGAGTCGGTTGGCTCGATCACGAAAGCCAAGAAAGCCATCAGAAAAGCATTCCAGGCCTCTATGGACGGAAAGGGCTCCAGTCTTGTGGAGATTGTCTCTACCTGTAACAGCGGTTGGAAACTGACTCCCGCCAAGGCCAACGAGTGGATGAAGGAGAACATGTTCCCATTCTATCCTAAAGGCGACTTGAAGGATACTACGAGTCTTTAATTGAAAATTGATAATTGAAAATTGAAAATTAAAAGATGAAGAAAGAAATTATCATATCAGGTTTCGGTGGGCAGGGCGTACTCTCAATGGGTAAAATCTTGGCTTATTCAGGTCTGATGGAAGACAAAGAAGTGACTTGGATGCCTGCATACGGTCCTGAACAGCGTGTTGGTACAGCAAACGTGACGGTTATCGTCAGCGACGAGCGTATCTCGTCGCCCATTCTCAGCAAGTACGATATTGCCATTGTGCTGAACCAACCGTCACTGGAGAAGTTTGAGCCGAAACTGAAACCCGGTGGCGTGCTCATCTACGACGGCTTCGGTATCATCAACCCACCTACACGTAAGGACATCACCGTCTATCGAATTGACGCCATGGACAAAGCTGCCGAGATGAAAAACGGTAAGGTATTCAACATGATCGTACTGGGCGGACTCCTGAAGGTGGCTCCCGTCGTCAGTTCAAAGGGCGTAGAGAAAGCGCTTCGTAAGACACTGCCCGAGCGTCACCACAACCTTATTCCGCTGAATATGCAAGCCATCGAGGAAGGCGGAAAGATTATTCAGCAGGTAAGCGAGTAAGAGGCAATGCTACAATGACAATTACAGATGACAGTAATCTGGAATGTCATTTAGAAACTCGTATTGCCCCTGAGCGTTATCCATACGGCAGCAATAGTGCTGAAGGCCATTGCTGACAATCAGATAATCCACGTGCAACAACAGGTTGTACGTGGATATTTGGTTAAACACCTTCTGGGTGATGGCAACAGAAGGAGCTTTGTATTCCATAATCATGCGTGGCGCTAACACATTATTATATAATATAGAGTCGCAACGCAGACGTTTTTCGCCAATTTTCAACTCAATCTCGTTGCCTAACAGCCCCTTGGGGTATCCCTTGTGGTCAATCAGAAAATGGACGAAATGCTGGCGCACCCATTCTTCTGGCGTCAATGCCACGTAGCGGCGGCGCAGGAAGTCAAAGATTTCTGGCTTCTCGCGCGTTCCTCGCAGTTTTACGTCGTAAGGGGGCAGGTTCAGTGTGGTCATCTTACGTTCTGAAGTGATTATGTCTGCAAAAGTACGAAATAATTTCCTATTTTCCGTTTGTTATTCACAATAATTTTGTACCTTTGTCGCTAATTATGGCAGCAACCTATAGTACAGTGATGCGCGATTTGCAGGCGCGAAAGTTTGCCCCAGTGTATTATCTGATGGGCGACGAAGCTTATTATATCGATAAAATAAGCGACTGGATAGCCGAGAACGTGTTGCAGCCAGAGGAGCGCGACTTTAACCAGACGGTCCTTTTCGGCTCTGATGTTACAGCAGCGCAGGTCATAGACATGGCAAAACGCTATCCGATGATGTCTGAATACCAGGTTGTCATCGTCAAAGAAGCACAGAATATTCGGCACATGGAACCCTTAGAGGCTTATCTGCAAAAGCCTTTGACTTCGACCATCTTGGTCTTCTGCCACAAAAACGGTGCTCTTGACCGCCGTAAGCGCCTTGTAGGCGTTATCGACAAGGTTGGCGTACTCTACGAAAGCAAGAAGCTAAAAGAGCGTGATTTGCCTGCTTTTATAGAGAATTATCTGCGTGAGAAAGGGGTAGGGATAGACGACAAGTCGAACCAGCTGATAGCTGAAAGCATTGGCTCAGACTTAAATCGCCTGACCAGTGAGTTAGACAAGCTGATTATCTCCCTGCCAGAGAACGACCGTCGGGTGACACCACAAATAGTGGAAGACCAGATTGGTGTGAGTAAAGACTTTAACGGCTTTGAGCTGCGCGATGCCATCGTTTATAAAAATGTCTTCAAGGCAAATCAGATAATCGACTATTTTGATAAGAATCCGAAGGCTGGTAGCATCTATGCTTTCCTTCCGCTGCTCTTTAATTATTTCGAGAATCTGATGATTGCTTTTTATTGTCCGAAACGAAACGACCCCAATGAGGTTGCCCGTTATCTGGATATGAAAAGTTCTTGGGCTGTTCAGCAATATATGACCGGTATGCGAAACTATACTGGTATGAAAACCTTGCAGATTATTCGTAAGATCAGAGAGATTGATGCGAAGAGTAAAGGACTGGACAATCCGAATACTCCTCCTGGAGAATTGATGAAAGAGCTCGTATTTTTCATTTTACACTAATTTCTTTCATTCTTTTTGCCTCCTTTCTGGAATCTTTTGGAAGAGAGGAATACCTGATTTTTGCTTTTTCCAACTGTTTTTGGGCGTGTTTTTTTCTATTTTAGTCAAATTTCTTGACAAAAAAAATGAGGGTCAAAGCCTGTGTTTATCGTATTTTTTGCCCCAAAAATGGCCTCCAGAATTTGCGTATTTTCATTGTTTTGACGACCAGTTCAGAATTCTTCAAGGAAATGAATTTTTCGTTTTTTTCTTCTCTCCGATTTTATGATTCACATTAATTAGCGTTTAGTTTTGTTGATTTTACAACTATGAAACACAAACAAATAAACCGTTATTTATGTTTTAAGAATGTAAATTTTAAAATTTAAACATGCTTTTTACTTTGATTGTATGCAACTTGTAAATGTAAATATTAACAATTATCTTGGTAAACTAATATTTATACATCGCATTATTAAGGGTCTTATGTTGCTAAAACCCAGTGAGTTATATGAATTTCCGAAGAAAAAGTTGTGAAAATTGCCTTCTCTGAACCTTCAATTATTGCATATATCCCCTGCATAAATAATTTGTGTGTAAATAGCTGTTTTATAACCAGAGATTTAGCCTAAATGCTTCGATAATAACTAAGGATTGATTTAAACCTGTAAATTTACGTTTATAATATTGGATAGGTCTGTTTACAGTTTGTGATATTACGATTTTAAACTTTAAACTTATAAACATAAAATTTATCAATGAAAATATTTTTTAGAATTGTTGGTGGTTTCAAAAAAATGTTTTACCTTTGTAAAATCTTAGCAATATCGGGTTTTACTACCCTTTTTAGTACTTAATGGTTATGAAAGATAGAATACGACAAGTCATGGAGAGCCTTCATATGACTCAACAGGAGTTCGCTGAGAAGACTCAAATTGGTGCTGCTACTTTAAGTAATATTTTTAATGATCGTACCCGTCCTACTCTGAATGTGGTTGAACTCATTAAAAAGAACATTCCCAATATCAGTACCGACTGGTTACTTCTTGGTGTTGGTTCGATGTATGTAGATGACCATGTGCCTGAACATACTCAAGGAGAGACACCTACAGAAGTTATCAATCCATCGTTGCCTTTTGATGGTTTCTCATCTCCTACCCCACAGTATGCAGCTGCTCAACAAGTTCAATCTTATTCAGGTTCAAAAGTTGTTCCAAACAAAACTACTGATGTTTTTTCTGTGATGCAAGAAAAGCCTCAAAGAAAAGTTACTGAGATTCGGGTGTATTATGATGATCAGACCTGGGAAAGTTTCTCACCATCTAAGTCCAAGTAATATTGTGTTGATGTTATGAATCACGATAATCAGGAAGAAATGTTCCCACTGGTTGACGAGGACGGGAATGTTATTGGTTCAGCCTCTCGTGGTGAGTGCCATTCGGGGTCGCGTCTGTTACATCCTGTGGTTCATCTGCATGTCTTCAACTCGCGAGGTGAAGTTTATTTGCAGAAACGTCCCATGTGGAAGGACATTCAGCCAGGGAAGTGGGACACGGCGGTAGGTGGTCATTTCGATGCCGGTGAAACAATGGAAGAGGCTCTTCGTCGCGAGGTACGTGAAGAGTTGGGTATAGAGGACTTTGTACCTCAATTCTTGGGAAAATATGTTTTTGACAGCTTACGCGAGCGTGAGTTGGTATATGTGAATAGCACCATATACGATGAAGCGCTCTCTCCTTCGGCAGACGAGTTGGACGGAGGACGTTTCTGGACGATGAATGAGATAAAAGAATCAGTAGGAAAACATGTTCTCACGCCTAATTTTGAACATGAGTTCCTACTGTTTTTCAGTCATTTGCTATGACCTGACAATAACGCTTCCGCTTGCTTGGTGAGTAGCCAGAATCAGTACTTCTGCTATTTGCACATGGGCAGGAGCATTAGCGGCATAGACAGCCACATCGGCAATGTCGTCTCCTGTCAGCGGCTCTATTCCCTTGTAAAGGCTGGCTGCGCGTTCCGTATCTCCATGGAAACGGATGTTGCTGAAGTTGGTTTCTACCAAGCCTGGTTTCAGGTTGGTCACACGGACTGCCGTATGTGCTACATCGATGCGCAATCCGTCAGAAAGTGCCTTGACTGCTGCTTTTGTTGCACAATAAACATTTCCTCCGGCATATGCAGCATCGCCGGCAACAGAACCTATATTAATAATGTGGCCACGATTTCTCTCTATCATTCCCGGGACAATCAGTCGCGTCATGCAGAGCAGTCCCTTAACGTTGGTATCAATCATTGTTTCCCAATCGTCCTGGTTTCCCTCATATTCAGGTTCTAAACCTAATGCCAGACCTGCATTATTGACGAGCACATCAATGGTACTCCAGTCTTCTGGCAGGCTGTTGATGGCTTCGGTTGCGGCTTGTCGGTTTCTGATGTCGAATGTCAGTGTGATGACATCCACTCCTTTTGCGCAGAGTTCCTGTCGTATGGTCTCCAGCTTCGCTGTGTTTCTACCAGTTAAAATCAGTCGGTCACCGTTGTCTGCAAATTTGCGAGCGCAACCTAATCCGATGCCACTTGTAGCACCTGTTATCAATACGGTTTTTCTCATTGTTATTATTATGTGTTGTTTTTAATCCTCTAACGGTGCATTCTTCAGCAGTTCCAGGGCGCGGCAAAGCTGGTCAGGACATGATGTGTTCTTTGAACCACAGCGTACACCGTCAATCTTGTGGATGACGTCGTCGATGTGCTGGCCTCGTACTAACTGGCTGATACCCTGCAGGTTCCCGTTACATCCTCCTAAGAAGAATACTTGTTGGATGATATTGTTCTCGTCGGCGGTCACGTCAATGAGTTTTGAACATGTGCCTTTTGTTTCGTATTGTATGTGTTTTGTCTTCATGTTGCAAAGGTACAATAAAAATTAATAATTAAAGATGAAAAATGAAAGATTATTTGTACCTTTGCCGAAAATAATACAGAAAAGGACTGAAGTAACAATATGAAAAAACAGATTCTTGACTTAACTGTTCGTTCTGCAGAACATATACACGAGCGTTATGTGCTGTTAAAGCTGACGGCCGCTGACCCTTTACCAGCAATGGTTCCCGGGCAGTTTGTGGAAGTACGTGTTGATCATTCGCCAACAACCTTTCTTCGTCGGCCTATCTCTATCAACTTTGTTGACAGAGCTAATAATGAGCTGTGGCTCTTGGTGGCAGCAGTGGGTGACGGTACCCGCTCTTTGGCAGCATTGCGTTCAGGTGATTCTCTGAATTGTGTCCTGCCATTAGGTCGTGGTTTCACTATGCCCTCGTCGCCTTCAGAACGCCTATTGCTGGTGGGAGGTGGTGTTGGTGTGGCTCCTTTGCTCTATATGGGAGCAGAGATGCAAGCCCAAGGCTGTGAGCCAACGTTCCTGTTAGGCGCTCGTAGTGCCTCAGACCTATTAATGCTCAGCGAGTTTCGCAAGTATGGACGTGTATTTGTCACGACAGAAGATGGTACGTCGGGTGAGCGTGGTTTTGTTACTCAGCACTCTTTGTTGGTTCAGGAGTCTTTCGACCGTATTGCCACTTGTGGTCCCAAGCCAATGATGATGGCAGTAGGTCGCTATGCTCGTAAGTCAGGTATTGACTGCGAGGTTTCATTAGAGAATATGATGGCATGTGGTGTAGGGGCGTGCTTATGCTGTGTAGAGAAGACCGTTGAAGGTCATTTGTGTGTATGTAAGGAAGGCCCGGTATTTAACATTGACAAATTATTATGGCAGCTTTAAGTGTAAAAATAGGTGACATGTGTCTGAAGAATCCTGTTATGACAGCTTCCGGCACGTTTGGTTATGGTTTGGAGTTTCAGGATTTCATTCCTTTAGACGGTTTAGGAGGCATCATCGTAAAGGGTACAACGCTTCATCCTCGTGAGGGTAACGACTATCCTCGCATGGCAGAAACTCCTCAAGGCATGCTAAATTGTGTGGGATTGCAGAACAAGGGTGTTGATTACTTCTGCAAACATATTTATCCGCAAATAAAGGACATTGATACGAATATGATTGTCAATGTCAGCGGTTCTTCACCTGAGGATTATGCTGAATGTGCTGCACGCATTGATGAACTCGACTGTATTCCAGCTATCGAACTGAACATCTCGTGTCCCAACGTGAAGGATGGTGGCATGGCATTCGGTGTTACCTGCGCAGGAGCAGAGAGCGTGGTTAGCGCCGTTCGTAAGGTATATCATAAGACGCTGATAGTCAAGCTGTCACCCAATGTGACGAATATTGCAGACATTGCCCGTTCGTGTGAGGCTGAAGGTGCAGACAGTGTTTCGCTGATCAATACGCTCATGGGCATGGCCATTGATATTGAGAAGCGTCGTCCTGTGTTGAGCATTAAAACTGGTGGCCTTTCAGGACCTGCAGTCAAGCCTGTTGCTTTACGCATGGTTTGGCAGGTGGCGCAGGCAGTTCGCATACCTGTTGTCGGTTTGGGAGGAATAATGACTGCGCGTGATGCCATTGAGTTCCTCATGGCTGGTGCCACAGCAATAGAGATAGGTACCGCCAACTTCATAGACCCTCAGGTTACCATTAAGGTACGTGACGGAATTAATGATTGGCTTGACCAGCATGGATGCCACTCAGTACAAGAGATAATCGGTGCTATTAACGGATGAACAGCAGTTCACGGTATTTAGGCAGCGTCCATAGGCCGTCCTCGACGATGAGTTCCAGCTTGTCAATCTCGTAACGTATAGCTTCCATCTTGGGACAAACGGTGTCGTGGTATGCTATGGCTCGCTGATGAATGGACTCTATGCGGTTGGCCACACGCCGTGCGTCAGTCAGTTCCTCTGCCAGACGTTCTATCTTCTCCGTTCGCTCTGCAATTTCCTCAATCAGTTTCATGTTACGAGCCGACAATCGTTCTGCCTTTTCCTGGCTGAAGACATCCTTCATGCCCTGTACGTTCTTGATGAGTTGACTCTGATAGTGTGTGGAAACAGGGATAATATGGTTCATGGCCAGGTCGCCAAGTACGCGAGCCTCTATCTGTACAGTCTTGACATACATCTCCCACTTCACCTCGTTGCGAGCCAGCAGTTCCTTCCTGTTCATCACTTTAGTACTCTCGAACATGCGTATGCTCGACTCGTCAAGGTAATGTTCAAAGATGACTGGGCATGACTTCTCAACGTCCAGTCCTCGTTTCTTGGCTTCCTCTACCCATTCGTCGCTATATCCGTTACCGTCGAAACGTACAGGCTTACAAGTCTTTATGTCCTCGCGCAGCACTTCAAGCAGTGCCTGTAGCTTAGCCGACTCTTTGGTGCTTCCGTCTTTACCTTCGTATTCAGCAATCTTCTTGTCAACCCTTTCCTTGAAGCTTTGTAAGGCTTCAGCCATAGCAGAGTTGAGGGCTATCATGGCAGAGGCGCAGTTGACGCTGGAGCCAGGAGCACGGAACTCAAACCTGTTTCCTGTGAAAGCAAAGGGTGACGTACGGTTTCTGTCCGTATTATCAACAATAAGGTCGGGAATCTGCGGAATGTCAATCTCTCTCTGGATGTTTGATATTTCAGGTTTGAGATTTGAGGTCTGCTCAATATTGTCGAGCAGCGTAGATACATATTTGCCAAGGAATGAGCTGATGATGGCAGGAGGTGCTTCGTTGCCTCCCAGTCGATGGGCGTTGGTAGCACTCATGATGCTGGCTTTCAGAAGCCCATTATGCTTATATACCGCCATCAGTGTCTCAACGATGAAGGTAATAAATCGCAGGTTCTCCTCAGCCGAGGTGCCTGGTGCATGCAGCAGTATGCCTGTATCGGTTGATAGGCTCCAGTTGTTGTGTTTGCCTGAGCCGTTAATGCCGTCAAAAGGTTTCTCGTGTAGCAGCACACGGAAGCCATGTTTGCGTGCCACTTTCTTCATGAGCGACATCAGGAGCATGTTATGATCCACTGCCAGGTTACACTCTTCGTAGATGGGTGCTAATTCAAACTGGTTAGGAGCCACCTCGTTATGGCGTGTCTTGCACGGAATGGCCAGTTCGAGTGCCTGTATCTCCAAGTCTTTCATGAAAGCCTGTACACGGTCGGGTATGGTTCCGAAGTAGTGGTCATCCATCTGTTGGTTCTTGGCACTCTCGTGTCCCATCAGTGTGCGACCAGTCATGAGCAAGTCTGGTCGGGCAGAGTAGAGTCCTTCATCTACAAGGAAGTACTCCTGTTCCCATCCCAGGTTCACTTTTACTTTTTTCACGTCCGAGTAGAAATAGTGGCATACATTAGTAGCTGCCAGATCAACAGCATGCAGCGAACGTAGCAGTGGTGCTTTGTAGTCAAGAGCCTCACCGGTATAGGCGATGAAAATAGTAGGAATACACAGCGTGTCGTCAATGATGAAGACAGGGCTGGTAGGGTCCCAGGCCGAATATCCTCGTGCCTCAAAGGTATTACGTATGCCACCGCTGGGGAAGCTGCTGGCGTCAGGTTCCTGCTGTACGAGCAGTTTGCCGGTAAATTTCTCTATCATGCCACCCTTGCCGTCGTGTTCCACGAAAGCGTCGTGCTTCTCTGCCGTACCTTCTGTTAGTGGTTGGAACCAGTGGGTGTAATGAGTCACGCCCATTTCCAATGCCCACTGCTTCATGCCGGCAGCCACAGCGTCGGCTATTGAGCGGTCCAGTCGTGCTCCGTTATCCATCACGTCTATCATCTTCGTATAAATATCGTTAGGTAGATAACGATACATCTTTTCTCGGTTAAAGACGTATTTGCCAAAGTAGGCTGATGGTCTTTCGTTTGGTGCCGTGATGTTGAGTGCCTGTTTTTTGAATGCCTCTTCTACGACTTGGAATCTCAGGTTGTTTGTCATACCTTTGTCTATGTTTTGTTTTTATGAGATGGTGAATGTTAGAACGCTACGACACTGATACCTACCAGGAAGTTTGCCTTCTGCAGGTAGGGGTTGGTATGCAACTCGGCATAGATGGGGAACTGCATATTTTTATAGTGGAACGTCTTGGTGACACGGGCAGAAACCAGATTACATGTAAATCCGTTGCCGTAGAAGTATTTGGCCTCTTTCTGGTCGTATCCAAGAGCATCTTTTTCGCCTGTCAAAACCATTTTTCCGGCACTCTCCATAGGCGTAATGCCGACCTTTCCTTCTATGTCGATGTCACCGATGTGGAATGGAACAGCCAGTTCCACATAGGTAGAGTAGGCACGGTCACCGTTAAGCTTGTAGTCGTTACCCCAGAAGATAGTATATGCTTGCAAACTGAAGTATTCTGCAGTATAGCCGAGATTACCTTCCAGACGGTGGGCTGTATTCTCGCCCTTAAAGTAGAAGTAACGGTTTTCTGGGTCCAGTCCTGTCTGCCAGTAGTCAGTAACGCCAATGTTAAATCCGAACTTCTCGTATCCCAGTGTCAGATTGATTTCCTGTTCGTCGTCCTTGTCGAATCCTACGTTACCCTTGGCCAGAAAGGAGAAATCCCAAAGCGAGATACCCACTTCAGGCTGTATGCTAATACTACCTTTGTCTTGTCCACGCCACATGTAACGGCTGACAAGGTCTGCCTCGACATATGCTCCAAAGATGTCGTCTTGGGCAGAAATGGTTGATGGAAGTAATGTAATGGCAAGAAACGCCATAGATAAAATCTTTTTCATATTATCCTAATAATGTTAGTCCATGAATCTTTTTGTTATGTCAGTGTAGTTCTCTATACGTCTGTCGCGCAGGAATGGCCACCAGCGGCGCACTTGCTCACTACGCTTCAAGTCGATATCTACAATGATGCTTTCTTCTTCATCTTGTGATGCCTCGTAAATCAGCTCTCCCTGAGGTCCTGCTACGAACGAAGTTCCCCAGAACTGTATGCCGTTGGTTTGTCCGCTGGGGTCAGCCTCGTGACCTACACGGTTGACCGTTACCACATGCAGCCCGTTAGCCACAGCATGTCCTCGTTGCACGGTTTGCCATGCCATTCGCTGGCGCTGCTGCTCCTCGGCAGTGTCGCTACTTTCGTAGCCGATGGCTGTTGGATATATCAGTAGCTCTGCTCCCTGTAGTGCCATCAGTCGTGCTGCCTCAGGATACCATTGGTCCCAGCATACGAGCACTCCCAACCGTCCAATGCTGGTGTCTATAGGTTTGAAACCTATATCGCCAGGTGTAAAGTAGAATTTCTCGTAGTAGGCAGGGTCGTCTGGGATGTGCATTTTACGGTATTTGCCTGCTATGCTACCGTCCTTATCCAGAACGACAGCAGTATTGTGATACAGTCCTGGTGCACGGCGCTCAAAGAGTGAGGTGACAATAACCACTTGCAGTTGCTTGGCCAGTTCACCAAAGAATGCTGTAGAGGGACCGGGTATGGGTTCTGCGAGGTCAAAGTTATCAACGTTCTCTACCTGGCAGAAGTACAGTGAGTTATGTAACTCTTGCAGTACAATGAGTTCAGCCCCACGTGAGGCTAAGTCACTGATGCCCTTTGCCAGTCGCAGCAGGTTCTGTTTGGTGTCTGCCTCGTTATGCTGTTGTAGAAATCCTATCTTCATCTTTCATTCTTCATTTTTTCATCTTTCATCTTCATAGTACTGCATGGTACAACAGTGCAGTGAGCCATGTTGCCAAATGACGGCACGACAGTCAATAGGTACCATCTCCCTGTCTGGAAAGGCTTGCTGAATGATGTCGCGTGCCTCGTCGTCCTTGTCTGGCTGACCATAAGTAGGGTAGAGTACGGCACCATTGATAACCAGGTAATTGGCGTAAGTAGCAGGCAGTCGTTCGCCCTGCTCGTCATATATGGGTCGAGGCATGGGTAGGCGCAGTAGTTTATAGGGCTGTCCGTCGAGTGTCTTGAGTGTCTTGAGTTGCTGTTCCATAAGGCTCAGTTCCTGATATTGCTCGTCGTCCTTGTCGTCACAGCCTATATATAATAATGTGTCGTCAGGAGCTACGCGCACCAGCGTGTCTATATGTCCGTCGGTGTCGTCACCTTTCAGTAGCCCATGATCAATCCATACCACACGCTTGGCTCCGAGCCATTGTTTCAGCCGTTGCTCAATGTCCTGTTGGTTCATTGGCTGGTTCCTGTGTGATGACAGCAGGCAGTAGCTGGTGGTAAACAATGTCCCCTTACCGTCGCTTTCTATCGAGCCTCCTTCCAGGACAAAGTCCAAATGAGACTCGTATGTGCCTTTCACCATGTTCAGGTCGTAGATTTGCTTGTTAAGCTTATTATCTAACTGGGCGGGGAATTTCTCTCCCCATCCGTTGAACTTGAAGTCAAGCAATAGTAATTCATTCTTCTCACCTCTCTGCTCTATCACGCTGATGAAGCCATGATCGCGTGCCCAGGTGTCATTATGTGGTATGTCGTCCACCACTATCAGCTTTTCGCGTTTGCTGATTTCTTGGGCCATTTGTTCATAGACCGCGGTGATGTCTTTGAGTATAGGAGCCCAGTCAGTGTCCTTGTTTGGCCACGTCAACTGCACTGCATACTGCCTTTCCCATTCGGCAGGCATGCGTCTTTGAATGAATTTTTTTTCTGTCAACATATAAAATTACGGTGCAAAGATACAATTTTTCAGACAAAAATCATTATCTTTGCATCACAAATTCATTATCTTTGTATTATTATTATCATGTTAGAACTGCACGATGTTGTCATTGAGCCACGCCGACAGACCATTTCCTTAACATTAGACGATGGTCGCCTGGCATTGCTTTCGGCTTCCAAAAGGTCTGAAGCCACGGCTGTCCTGCGTGCTGTAATGGGCTTACAACCTATTGCAGGAGGTCATATCAGCATCGATGGTGAGTTGCTGACACCTCTCTCTGCCTCTTATTTCCGTCACGACATGGCTTATGTGCCCAGCCGTTTGGTTCTTATTCCTGGTCAGGACAGGGTGTGTGACGTCTATCGGATGGTGACGTCATTAGAGGCCAACAAACTTTCTTTGGAGAAGAACAAGGACACTCGGCTGTGGACATCGCTGTCGCCTGCCGCCCGTTATCTGGAGTTGCTCAGGTGTGTGGCTCAACTCAAGCGTCGTTTGGTTCTGGTCGATGCTCCTATGGTTGAACTTACCATGTCGGAACTCGGTTCTGCCATTGCCCTGTTTGGTCAGATGACTGAAGCAGGATCTTCTGTTTTAGCAGTCAGCAACCGACTGCCGTCCATGCATATTACTGAAAACATCACATATTTGAACAATGAAGATTTCCAACGTTAACTATAAACTTCTCTTACCCGTGCTGGTCAGCATGCTATGGTCAGTAGCAGCTGTTGGAGTAATCAGCTGTCTGCTGCTTAAGTGGCTATATGGCTCTTATCAACCGCTCATCATGTTACCTTTGCTATTATTGTTGGCAGAAGATTCGTTTGTCACTGGACGTACAGGTCTGCTCATCCACTATCATGCGCGTCATACACAGGCAGGCTTGCGTGAGTTCCTTGTAGGTAACGGGGCCAAACAGTTTGAGGCTCTTCTGCCTTATTACCGTCATGTCATGACTCGCACCACGGTGTTGTCGGCCAGTCGTTGGCTCATTGCTGCCGTGGTGACAGCTTTTGCCTGCTGTTTCATTTTGCTTTTCGGAGGCATGACCGTCATGTCAGCCCTCTACATGTTAGTAGGCGTGTTGCTGTCCATGGTCATTTGCTCCATGATGACACTGCTGTTATCTGTTGTCCTTTACGACAAGTTTAACAAATAATAATGGTGGATAAACACAAAAAATTTGAGGGCGGCTAACAAGCCACCCTCAACCAACACAAAAACTAAACTAGACTTAACTAAAGCATTTAGGATTTTCACAAACCCTGAATTGCAGGGGCAAAGATACATATATTTTTTGAATCTTGCAATTTCTTCTGGAAATTTTTTGTATTTTAATACGAAATATCATAATTTTACCGCCTTATTGAGCAAATAATGGTCTAAAATGACCATGGCAGACATAGCTTCTACCACTGGAACGGCACGTGGTAACACACATGGATCGTGACGTCCGCGAGCCTTTAATGTCGTGGGGTTACCCTCTATGTCAACAGTCTGCTGCTCAA